>CALJKQ010000280.1 GCA_937973565.1 uncultured Saprospiraceae bacterium
CGTGTGCTCTTCCGATCTTGCTGAATTACAATTTTTGTTAGCTGAGGCTTCTGCTAAAAACTGGATTACCGGCAATACCGGAGATTATTATCAAAAGGGCGTAGCATCTTCCTTTCAATTTTATGGACTTCAGCCCAGTGCAGCTTATCTGAGTCTGCCACAGGTTGCATTAAATGGAAATGCAAGTGAAGATTTGCAGAAAATTGGCTTTCAAAAGTGGGTTTCATTCTTTTTCCAGGGTATGGAAGCCTGGTTCGATTGGAGAAGAACCAGAATCCCGTCATTAACTCCGGCCGTTTCAAACCAGAATGGTGGTAAAATACCTGTAAGATTTATTTACCCGATCATCGAACAGGCCTTAAATGGTCAAAACCGAACAGAAGCTGTTACCAGACAAGGTGGAGATGACATCAACACATTGATGTGGTACCTCAAGTAATTTAGTTAGTTACAGTTTATCCTCATAGTGGGGCATTGGTAAAACAGTGCCCCTTTTTTTTTCACAAATGTTACAAATTCTTAATATTATGAATATTTATAATACATAAAATAGACCTACATTCAGCGTTAAATAAATATCATCAGATGAAAAAAATCTTTGTTTTAGACACCTCTGTAATGGTATTCGACCATGAGTGTATTTCACAATTTCATGAACACGATGTAGTGATTCCGATCGCTGTTTTGGAGGAACTTGATAATTTTAAAAATGGCAGCGATTCCCGTAATTTCAATGCGAGAGAATGTGTCAGAAAAATTGATAAAATCTCCGATAATCATAAGCTTGATGATTGGATACCGATAGGCAAAGGTAAAGGCAATTTAAAAATCTACAATGATACAGGGAAAAAACCTTATCCAAATGCAGCATCGGTATTTGGCATAAACAAAAACGATCACAGAATTCTGAATACGGTAATCCTACTTGCCAATGAAGTACCTAAATCAACTGTAATTCTGATAGCAAAAGACATCAACTTAAGGATAAAAGGCAAATCATTGGGCATACAAACAGAGGATTACTTTAGCATACAAGTCAAAAACCCGGAACTGATTTCAAAAAACACACTGGAGGTTTCAAATCTATCCAGTGATATATTGAGTTCAATTTTCCAAAATAAAGCCATTCCTGAAGATGGTATTTTGGGCACTACCAAAGAGGAAAACGGATATTATACGTTAAATAACTGCAAATCTGCCGCCCATGTAAAATATGATTCCACAACCGATCAGTTGGTAAAAGTAGATAAAAAATATGCCTATGGTGTTAATCCTAAAAATACTGAGCAAATATTTGCGTTGGATGCCCTGCTAAGAGACAACATCAAAATTGTAGCCCTTCAGGGAGTAGCCGGTACCGGTAAAACGCTATTAGCACTGGCAGCAGCATTGGAGCAAATCAAAAAATTCGACCAAATCATATTATCCAGACCCATTGTACCCCTTGGAAACAAAGACATAGGTTATTTACCAGGAGACGCAGAGGACAAAATAGCTCCATATATGATGCCACTATGGGACAATCTCAAATTTATTAAGTCACTAAATCGGGAAAACTCCAGAAAAAGTACCAATATAGAAAAACTGAAAAATGATGGTAAAATTGAAGTAACTGCTTTGACGTACATTAGAGGTCGTTCCATAGCCAATGCATTTTTTATTATAGATGAAGCGCAAAATCTCACTCCGCATGAAGTAAAAACCATTGTGAGCAGAGCCGGGGAAGGAACTAAACTCGTCTTTACGGGAGATATACACCAAATTGATTCACCCTATCTGGATGAAAAAAGCAATGGACTGAGTTATATTATAGACAGATTGCGTGGTCAAAAAATATTCTCCTATATTCATCTTGAAAAAGGAGAAAGGAGTGAGTTGTCTGACCTCGCCAACAAGCTATTATAAAAAAAAGCAGCACCTTACTTCAAAGGTGCCACTTCTTTATAGAAAATTAAATACAGTATCTATTTAATGAAATAATTTAGAGAAATGCCTACGGAAGAGCCCAAAAAGTTATTCTCAATAACGTATGTTTTTCCCTTGTATTCAATATTCTTTTCCAATACAGGATTTAGAATATTTTTAGCAGCAAAGCCTATTTGGTAATTATTTCCAATTTTTTTGGTTAGTGTAAAATTCAACAGTGGGAAAGGTTTTTCGTAAACATCTGGAACAGCTGATAATGAAATATTGTACAATTTCCTTCCGGAAAGATTGAATGAAAGGGCAGAATCCCATCCTTTCTCTTTATCAGAATAAGACAAAATAAAATTGACAATATAGGGTGCCTGACTTTGAAATGGGCGAACAGTCTGATTGTAGGAAGGATCGATGGTTTGACTAGCCTTCAGTTCTGTTGCTGGTATTTTATACTCAGATTGGATAAAAGCAAGATTGGTAGTCACAAACAAATTGGCTAGTTTGTCTGATACGAAAGACAGGCTCTTCCTAAGTTCGAGTTCAACTCCGTAAACATCAGATTTGTCGATATTCACATAACCCAACTCAGGTATAGTAGCAGTTGGAGAAAATGTACGTAGGATTGGATTATTAAACCTTTTATAAAAGGCACTCAAAGCAATGAGTTCACCCAAATCAGGATACAACTCGTACCTTATATCATAGTTATAAACAATTGTTCGTTGCAGATTGGGATTACCAATATTGAAAAAGCCATTCTTAGTGTCGAACTGCTCAAACGGTGCCAATTCGCGCATATTAGGTCTGGCAAGTGTTCTTGTCGCAGCCAATCGGAGGTTAGATTTTTCAGTCAACTTGTATATTACGTTGCCGGAGTATAATAAATCCACCAAATTGAGGTTACTGGGATCCAATAATGTATCTCTACTTACCACATTCAATCGAGTTGACTCCAATCGTCCACCTCCTACCAGTTTAATTTTTGGAGTAAGCTCGTAAACTGCCATGAGATAGGCTGCCCCGATTATCTGAGATCCGGTGTAGAAGTTTTTATTGTTGATCTGATTGATGTAATGATAGCCAATGGTATATCTGTTTACATTTCCTCCTACATCATAGCTCGTATCGATTACTCCAAAGTTGCTGTAATCGAAGTAAGCTTGAGGATCGCCATTTAACGCATTAAAACTTAAAGTTGAAGGAACTCCTCCATGGCGGGTGTGTTGAAATTGATACTCTGAAAAATTGCGATCTGAACGGGAATACAATCCACCCAGCTTAATAATATTGGAGCTACCTTGTTTTCCTTTTGTTAAAAAGGGAATAGTAATATCTACTTTGGCTTCTTTGTTGTTATCATCCAGATTTCTGAAAAAGTGAAAAGGGGGCTTAAATTCAGCATCATTAATGCCATAAATGGTATCACCGTCTTCTTCATATTGTATATAAGCAAAATACCTTGAATCCGGCTCATCCTGCAATGACTTGTTGACCAAAGCATTCCACAGGATCTCAATATTGTTCCATGCCGGGAAAAAGTGTTTTCCTGTGAATTGGACAGATTGACTGTTCCTTCTCACAAATTCCAGAGAGTTGGTATTGTAAACGGCATTGGGAGCCGAAAGCTGTCCAGTAAAACTTCCGTATTGTCTTCTACCAATTATATCAGTGTCATTGTTGTAAATCCCATTGACCAGAATTGAATGGTTGTTGCCAATTTTATAGGCCAGATTAGCCAGCAATCCGATATGTGGAGTTTCGGTGCTTTTATTCTCCTTTAATGCCTGGTAGGTAAATAAAGAGTTACCATTGTTTGTGTAGGTATTAACAGACCCATTCTCGTAATGTGCATATTCATTCGAATAATTACCTCCTATTGAAAATCCCAATGTATTATTGCCCATTCTGAAACTATTTCCCAGAGAGAAATTAATTCCATGATTAAGGGGTGTCTTTTTCTCTGTAGGCGTAAATACATTACTCAATTGCCTCGAAGATTCATTTAATAAAGATCTGAGGCCATCATACTGCGCTTCTTTTTTTCTTGCATTCAAATAGGCAGTCTGTGACAGCATACTTCTGCTTTCCTCGCTT
The DNA here is from genome assembly GCA_937973565.1 of uncultured Saprospiraceae bacterium. GTDB lineage: Bacteria > Bacteroidota > Bacteroidia > Chitinophagales > Saprospiraceae > JADKBO01. The sequence goes on from CALJKQ010000280.1 coordinate 4,015, forward strand.
AAGAGAATAGCCGGAATTTGTCTGCCACCATCATCTAATCCCAACCAGTCTTTCGACCCTGCATCTCTGCCATGACCCAAAAAGTCTGTAATGCCATTGGTTTGAGCATTGTAAGAGGCACTTAATCCCACTTGCAAATTAAACCGGGACGGAAATGACTTTGTAGTCACATTCACCAACCCGCCTGTAAAATTACCGGGAAGGTCGGGTGTAAATGTTTTAAGTGTCACAATATTTTCAATCATCGAAGAGGGAATAAGGTCCAGGCTGGAACTATTCCTGTAAGGATCGGTGCTTGGCATCGTCATACCATTTAGCTGAGAAATAGAATATCTGTCTCCCAGGCCCCTCATCACAATATACTTGCCATTTTCTACCACCGCTCCGGGTGTTTGTTTCATAGCATCCGCCGCATTTGAAACCGCTGTTTTAGCAATCTGTTGTGAGGAAAGTCCGTCTTGTATGTTAAATGCTTTTCTTTGGAGTGTTACCAGAGCCGCTTCCGTATTGGTAACTTTTGAAGCCGTTACCACCACTTCGGTTAAATGGAGAGATTCGTCCTCCAACAAAAAGTCCAGGATATTTTCCGCCTTAGCTTTAACCTGAAATCCCTGAACCTCCATTTTTTGATAAGATACATAGGAGGCAACAATATCATAACTTCCCTCCTTGATTTCAAGTTGATAATTACCATCAAAATCTGTTGAAGTCCCAGTGATTAGCAGATCATTTACCATTACTTCAATGGCGGCGCCTATCAGGGGTTCTCCGGATTTTTTATCTATGACCTTTCCACTTAAAAGTACCGGAGTCTGCGCTATTAAATCAAAATTTATCAGCAAAAGGGTCAAAACAAATGCTAATACTAATTTACTCTTATTCATACTGTATTTATTTTTATTATAAAATGGTAGCCTCCCACGCAGGGAGGCTACCTAAAATGACTTCTACTATTCTTTAATCAATTTTTTAACCACAGATACGTTATTCCTGTTGGTTATTTTAATTAAGTACATACCTCTTTCAAGTTGCATAACATCCAATACAGATGTCTCATGGTTAGAGGATTTACTCTGTAATACTTTTACTCCACTGAGAGAAAATATTTCAATGGTGTAGTCTTCCAACTTTTGGTAATCTATATTTACAGATTCGCTTGTTGGGTTTGGATAAACCTCAATACCAAATTGGTCTACTTCAGCTGTTCCTACTGTACATATAGTTGGGTTTTCTGCCAAATGGTTGTTTTTGTCCAATGTGGTCCAGTTCCTTACCCATAGCTCGTCCCATGATTCACCAAACGCACCTTTGAAGGGAACAAGTGAAAAGAAAGCATCGCCCGCCGGTAAAGCCGCTAATTCTGTGGTATAAGCTGATCCTGAAGGGCAAGCACGTGGATCCAATTTTCCATCCTGATTCCTGTCAATTGCAGCAATCAAAGGATTTTCCAGGGATGTTTTATTATTGAGTAAATGGTTGATCAATGCTGTGGCATCTTTATCTTCTGCTGCTGATCCAACTCTGATAACACCTTCAGCACTCGCATCCAATTTACTTCCTGACTTATACAAAATATTGTTAAGTAACTTAAGTTCACCACTTGCCAATTTGCTGTACGCATCATTTACTCCGGCAGCTTTGTCTTGAACTTCAATCAATTTGCCCTTCTGCTCCATTAAGATGCAGTTAGCAATGGTACCGGCTGTGCCTGCTCTGACATTCCAACCAATAGGATTGGCTGCACTGGCATTGAGGCCTGATCCAATATGTGTCCAGTTGTATACCGTTGGATTGGAATATGGTGTAAGGTCATCCGGTGTGGTACCGTCAAACTCTCCTCCTGAATCCGCTACATCGTCTCTCTGGATGCTGAACCAAAACTGTCCTTTTCCTGTATATACCTCATCCCAGTCATAAGAATCATCTTCACAGAAAGCTACCACCGCATACTTCAAGTTGGGCGCTCCTCCAAAAAATTCGATGCCGTCGTCTGAGTTGGCATAGATCTCTATGTATTCCAGTTTCGTTCCGCTTCCTACCGCTGCCAATGACAAACCGTTCAACTCGCTGCCCGATGCAATCTGTCTTCCTCCATGGCGGATGGATACATATTTCAATACACCCGAATTGTCTGTATTGTCGGTTCCTCCATACAAGCCTCTCGCCTCTGTAGTAGGTATACCTTCAAGGTTCACTTCCGCGTTGCCGTTCTTTTGTGTAACGGCCTTTCCCAATATGGCCAAACCTCCCCACAGTGCGTTGTCTTTTGGTCCTAAATCACTCGGATCATTCACATCGTCTGCTTCTGCGGTGAAGATGATCGGTGCATCTTTCGTTCCTTCTGCAAATATTTTACCGCCTCTGGCTACAATCAATGCAGATGGATTGCCAATATCCGGTCTTGGTGTAAACTTCACAACGGTGCCGGCCTCAATGGTAAGCGTTGCACAATCTTCGATGAATGTCAAGCCATCCACTACATATACATTGTCTTTTGTCCAGGTTACATTTTCACATGGATTGATGGAGTTGTCATTCACCTGTACTACATTGGGCTGACTCAAATCTTTCAGGTGTCCGTTTTTATCCAGGCTCGTCCACCCTTCTATCCACAATCCCGCAGCAAATTCAGGAAATGCTCCTTTATAGTTTACTGTCGTAAAAAATCCATCGGTTGGATAGGTAGCCAGGTCTTTCGTTACGTTTTCGTTGGATGCCGGTCTTGGATCCAATCCTCCATCCTGAATTCTTGATATGGATTTTATCTCCGGATTTCCTATCTTATTTTTATTTGTAGTCAAATGGCTAATCAACGCGGTTGCATCCTTGTCTTCTGCCGCTGAGCCCACTCGGATGATGCCCGCTGCATCCATGGTGGTGAAACTTCCGTTTTCATAAAACAAGTTGCTCAACAATTTTAATTCTCCTGCTACCAATTTGCTGTATGCGTCGTTAACACCTGCAGCTTTGTCTTGGACTTCAAGTGCCTTCGTCTTGGTTGATACCAATATGCTGTTGGCCAGGGTTCCTGCCGTACCGGCTCTCAAGTTCCATCCTACCGGATTGGCTGCCGTACCGTTTGGTCCTGATCCAATGTGTGTCCAGTTGTATACCGTTGGATTGGAATATGGTGTAAGGTCATCCGGTGTGG
>CALJKQ010000281.1 GCA_937973565.1 uncultured Saprospiraceae bacterium
CCCTACACGACGCTCTTCCGATCTTGTCTCAGAGTCCTTCATTTTATCATCTGAGTACAGCAGAAGGATTAAACGACAACAATGTGATTTGTGTGGCCACCGATCACAATGGTTTGGTTTGGCTGGGCACATCTGAGGGCTTACATTCCTTTGACGGCAATAAGATTACCCACTTTGACAGACACCAATATCGCAAGTTGGCATCCAACAGTATTCGATGGATTGACGTGGATGCCAACAATCGCATTTGGCTCCGAACCCCAACACCCTATATAAACATGCTGGATAAAAACAGAAAAATCCACTTGTTGACTGTTGGCGGTGCATCAGACCGGGAGGAGGTGACCGATGTGCTGAATACAAAGACTCGAGGAATAATAGTTTTAAAGGGGACCAAACACTTCGTCTGGAAGGACCGCAAATCGTTTGCGATGGATCGCATTAGCTGGCCGGTAGAGCAGTGGATACCCAAACCATACAAGTTGACCAAAAAATTGACAGACGACCGGTTTTTGTTTTATGGCAACAACCGACTTGTAGTTATCAATTACAAGACATTAAAACCGGAATTGGACTTTGTTTTGAAAGGCATTAATTATGCCATTGCAATGAATGACGATGAAATTTTGGCTTATACTTTGGATGGCAAACAATTTTATGTAATCAGCATACAACAAAAGATAGTTGTCAGAACAATAAAAAACCTGGTTGATCAATATGGAAGACCCATAGAGGGAGACCTCCGAAAGGCAGCCAAAGTTGACGAGGAAAACATTGTAATTACTACTCGTTTTTCCGGCTTATATTTCCTTAATCTGCGAACATTGAAACTCGATCATTACATACACGACCCATTGGACCCCGGCAGTATCGGAGGAAACAACACGTTTAATGTAATGGTTGACCAGAATGGTTACCTTTTTGTGACAACACAAACATCCGGTTTGCACTATTGTAACCTCCGGCATGCTCAGGTAGCCACGAAGCCTTATTTTTCAGATCTGAACAAACAAATTTTCGATGGCTATATCCAGGCCGTAACTTTACAAGGAGATAGTATTGTCTGGCTTGGTGCACAGGACAGACTCATAAAATGGAATCGCTACCGTAATATTAGTCAATTTGTTGATATACGATTGCCCGATGGTCAACGTTTATTGGGTAGAGAAACCATCAGGAGTTTAAAAATTGATCATAAAGGCAGAATGTGGGTGGGTACTACAAGATTTGGCATTTTTGTTTTGGATCATTCACTAAATGTTATCTTCAATATATCAAAAGAGAATAGTGCCCGATATCAAATTCCATCCAACTGGATCAATCAAATTTTTGAAGATAAAGACGAAAACATTTGGATTGCAACCATGTCTGGAACCGTGCTTCTTAAGGCTAATAAAAACAAAAGTCATTTTGGCAATGAGTATGAGGTAACGCAAGTTACAAAAGAGAGTTCATGGTCTGTTTTTCAATCGAAGGACAATACACTGTGGATAGGAACCGAAAAAGGGGCTTTTCAGTTTGATATTTTTTTTGATACTACAAGTCAACCTAAAAATCATGTCTTCTGGGACAGAACCATCCATTCAATGAATCAGGATAAATATGGCACCTTATATTTTGGTACGGATCAAGGTATAAGATTACTGAAGATAAATGGTGAGCAACTCATGTATGATAAGTCCAATGGGTTAAAGAATGATTTATGCGAAGGATTACTCAAAGACGATAATGGTTTTATTTGGATGGGTAATTTGAATTGCATTCTCAGGTATGATCCGGAACATAAATCGTTTAAAACCATTGAAGAAGGAAATGGATTTAGTCAAGCCGGTTTTCGCATGCGATCGGCTTATCAGCATAGTTCGGGCGAAATGTTTTGGGGTACCGACAAAGGACTTGTGTGGTTTCATCCTGATCAGTTGAACAACAAGAGGGCATTGTCTAAACCGTACTTACACCAGATAGCTGTTGACGATACTTCTTTTCACATATCTGATCAATGTGAAATAAAATTTCCATTTTCTAATACTTCCTACAGATTTTTCTTTTCGTCCGGCAATCTGGAGGGCAACAACAAAACTACGATCAGGGTAAAGCTTGAAGGATATGATAAGAGTTGGATATATCCATATGTAAATGGACAGATATCTTACAACGATCTTCAACCCGGAAATTATCGATTTTATCTGGAAGCATCTGCAAATGGTGTAAACTGGGTGCCATCCTCATATACCGCTTTGGTAACCATTACACCTTTGTGGTGGCAGACTATGGTATTTAGGATTTTCATTACTGGCCTTTTATTTTGTCTCGGATATTGGGTGTATAAAAGATACGCCAGGAAAAAGTTCGAAGTGGAGATGAAAAAAACATTGGACTTTTTTGAGAATGTATCCTATGAAGATGCATCCGTAAAAGCTTTTCTATGGGCTATATGCAGAAATATTTGTGACAAACTGGATTTGGATGATTGTGTAATTTACCTGTTAAATGAAGAAACGCAAACGCTTGAACAGAGGGCTGTATATGGACCGAAAATCAGAGAAGAATTTGAGATCCACAACCCCATTTCAATACCTTTGGGCAAAGGCATTGTAGGAAGTGTTGCACAAAGTCAAAAAGCGGAAATCATTGCGGACACGACCCTTGATGCCAGGTATATTCCGGATGATGAAGTCAGGTATTCAGAAGTTGCAGTACCTATAATTCATGAAAATAAGCTATTGGGAATTATTGATTCTGAAAACAGACGCAAAAATTTTTATACCCAAAAACACTTAAATCTTCTGGAGAACATTGCTCAGGTTTGTGCAGGCAAAATTTCAAAGGCCATGACTGATGATGCCATGAAAAAGAGTAAACTTGAACTCATGGAATTACAGGTAAAGATGGCCGAATCCAGGTTTATGAATTTACGTCTTCAAATGAATCCCCATTTTTTATTCAATGCTTTGAGTTCCATTCAACTGCTTATTGTTTCTGAGCAAACCAACAAAGCTTATAAATACTTAACGGTGTTTTCCAATTTTTTGCGAACCTTATTAAAATATGCCGACCAGAGTTTTATTTTATTGGATGAAGAGCTTAAAATTCTCAGGATGTACATTGAACTGGAATCCCTTAGATTCGACAATACATTTGAATTCAAAATATCAGTTGATCCCAATATTGAAAATGATGAAGTTTTGATACCAACACTGCTCATACAACCATTTATTGAAAATGCCATTTGGCACGGACTTCTTCATAAAGAGGGAAGTAAAAGACTATTTATTGAATTCCAGGATGTAAATGAAGAATACATGCTTTGCATTATAGAAGATAATGGAATTGGCCGTGAAGCCGCAAGACAATTCAGAAATGGGCAATTATCATCTGTTGCGCACGAGAGTAAAGGCATTGCTATCGTGGAAGAGCGATTGAGGCTATTTGAGCAAAAGAAAGGCAAACCCGCCCATCTCGCAGTTGAAGATTTAAAAGATCACCAAGGAAATGCAGCAGGAACGAGGGCTATAATTACTTTACCCTATTACAACCAGGAGATATGACCATCAATGCACTGATTATAGATGACGAACAGGCTTCCATAGACTTGCTGAAATGGCTAATAAAGCAATATTGCCCGGAAATTGGCCGTATAGAATCGGCCAAAGGCGCGGAAGAGGCAATTTCCCTCCTTGCAGGATATAGTCCGGATCTTGTTTTTCTGGATATTCAAATGCCACGTTACAATGGTTTTGATTTTTTAGAAAAAATTGAAACATGGAATTTTGAGGTAATCTTTACAACCGCTTTTAATGAATTTGCTATCCAGGCCATCAGGCTAAGTGCGCTGGATTATTTGTTGAAACCCATTGATGACAATGAGTTAAAAAAAGCAATCCAGCGGTTTATTATGAAAAAAAATACAACAATTACTGACCCGGAATTGTACAAAAATTTCATCCAGAATATATCACAACCCAACAAGGAAAAGTTTAAACTGGCTATCCCTGATGCAAAGGTAACCCGCTATATTCCTATTGAAGAGATCATAAGGCTGGAAGCTGATGGCAATTATACTTTTATATATAAAACAGGTGAAAAGTCATTTTATTCTGCTAAAACACTGAAAGAATATGATGAAATTCTGCTGGGCAGTAAATTTATACGGGTGCACAGATCTCATTTGGTAAATATTGACCATATTGTTTCTTACGACAAGCAAGGTTCAATATCCATGAGTGATGGGTCGGTGGTAGAGGTTTCCAGAAGAAAGAGAGAATTCGTTCAGGAGACTTTGAAGGGATAGTGGTTGCAATGTGTTTTTAAAAAATGGTAACTTATTGGTTACATTCTGGTTCTCAATTCCTTGGGAGACAAGCCAAACACTTCATTAAAAGCCCTTGAAAAATATTTGGGATCGTTGAAGCCTGATTGATAGGCTATTTCCGCAATATTCAAGTCAGTAGTTTTCAGGAGTTCTTTTCCTTTTATGAGTTTCAATTTTCTTATGTACAAACTTATGGAAAGCCCGGTTGCTGATTTTAGCTTCCTGAACAGGTTTGTTTTACTCATTTTCATGATGCCGCAAATACTGTTGACATCCAAATCGGACTCGTATATTCGTGGAATCAGCAGGTTATGGAATTTCATAATAAATGAGCTATCATTTCCATTTTTTGTCCATGATTGTGCCTGAGCTGAGAATTCATAGGATTCCTGTATTTTAGTCTTATTTTGTATTGTTTTTTGCTGGAGCACATGCTGTATCTCTGCCAGACTCTCCCACATGGCAAATACTTCTGCATTGCTGGAGTCATGATGCAGAATCTCGGGCGCGGTATTCTTTATATTACCAACATTGTTTGTGACCGTTTTATTATTGTTTACAACTCTTAGTCTTGTGTGATAGGGATTTCTTTCGTTTGTATATTTTGTTTTTCGCCTTCTTTTTGGTGAATAATCCGAAAATCTATTTACACTTTGATGGGAGACTATATTATATGCAGATGACAGATCAGGTCGTTCTGGGTTTGATATATTGTTTAGAAAGGAAAGTACCATGAGTCTGTTTTATTTTATTGTGCTCAAAAACCTTTTAAAAATCCCATTAAAAATATCATATGCTTTTTCAGTTTTTATTGACTTGTTATCAATACACAGATTTGTGTTCTGTAATATCGTTTTGGTGTTCTGAAAGATGGCAAACATATTTTCATTTTTTATCCAATTGGGAATAGTGTAGTAGGGTTTTAACTGAACACATCCTTATTATGATAATTGTCATATCCGGTTTCGATGGTTTGTAACAACAAATCCCTATCCACAGGTTTCCTCAAATAAGCAAATGGTCGGGTTAATTCTGCCTGCTTTTTGATGTTTTCATCATTTTGGGCTGTGATAAATGCAAAGGGCAGGTTGAAATCTGTTTTTATCTTCCAGGCCAGATCAATGCCGGTTTTTTCTCCGGATAAATCAATGTCAAGCAGTAGCAAATCAGGTTTTTCCTCATGAATAATCTGTAAGGCCATATGATAGGAAAGGGCTGGTTCGGTAACTGAAAACCCAATTTTTTTTAACATGGAGCACAATAGATCGGCTACGATGATATTGTCTTCAACTACACAAATTTTTAATTGCTTCACAGTTGGTTAGACTAAAATAGCTGTTATTAATATGTCTGCTGGTCTAAAAGTAATGGTAGGTTGTTTCGATTGCACCGATTTGATATGAAAGCGCCATTTTCTGATGCAGAAAGCTGCGATCCGGATGTGAAAAGACAAGAATATGAAATCAAATAAATGAGAATGGATTGCGGAATATCAGCAGCAATCAGAGCTTAATATTTAAGACTTTCGTTAAATCAGCCTTGCTGTTTTTGCTTAATGGAATGGATGTATCGCCGATAATGATGCTTTCTGCATTGAGACTTTGAATGTGATGTATATTCACTATAAAACTTCTGTGCACCCTCACAAATACTCCGGGATCCAGTTCTTCTGCAATTTTTTGCAGAGCATTTCTCGTGATTATTTGTTTGGTGGTGGTATGGATGATTACATTAACATGGCTGCTTTCCAGAAAAAGAATGTCACTAACCTTTATTTTATGAAAAAAAGCCCCTTCTTTGACATAAATAACTTCTTTTATTGGCTTTTCTGAAGTTTTGGTTTGTGCGTTATTTTTTTCTAAATAATTGTGAAAGGCAATCTCAAGTGTTGAATACAAATCCTCTTTTGAAAAGGGTTTCACCAGGAAAGCAAGAGGTTGCGTTTCTTTGGCCCTGGCGACAGTAGCCATATCACTGTTGGCAGTCAAATATATATGTGGGATTTGGTATTTATTTTTCAGCTGATGGGCTACATCTATTCCATCTTTTGAACCTATTATCTGTATATCCAGCAATACTAAATCAGGTTTTTCCTCTTCAACCATTTCAATTGCAGAATTATAAGTATTGGCGGGCTCAGAGTGTTCATATCCTATATTCCTGAGCATGCTACATATATTATCTGCAATAATTATCTCATCTTCAACGACTCCTATTTTTAATATGGCCATATTTTTTTATTTTATTTTCCACGTCTCTGCTCGAAACAAAAATAATAAAGATTGCGATTGCACTGCAAGATGCAAGCTGCAAATTTTTTTGTTTCCTACAATTTTTAACCGTTGACTTTTGAACTGGCTCTGGTTCGGTAACAGGTGATTGATAGCGGTTTTATTTCAAAAGAGATTCGTTGAAGGGAGAATTTGACTTAAGCTATACAGGTGTATAGATTTTGAACGGGATGTTTATATGTGCTCTTGTTCTGATTTAAATTTTCCTGCTTTATCCTTAAAATCAATTATAAATTCCGAATACCCTTGTGATCGTTGATACACTATTTTACCAAAAAGTTGTTTACACAACCTGCTTACCAGCCGTAAACCAAAAGAGTTTACATTTTTGAAATCAAAACCATCGGGCAGTCCTTTGCCATTGTCGGTATATATCAATAGGTAAGTACCTTCTGCTTTGGTAAAAAGCTGTATGGTTATTTCTCCCATGCTTTTGGTGTTAAAAGCGTATTTAAATGAATTGGTAAATAACTCGTTTATAATAAGCCCTAATGATACGGCGGTATCAATATCAAGGAAGGTTTTCTCAATCTTGTTGGTAAAAGTAACTTTTTGATTGACTTTGTTAAACACATGTTGGATCTGCTTGTACAGTTCATTTACATATTCCTTTAGTTCAATAGAAGACAAATCTTCATCCTGGTAAAGTCTTTGATGGATAAGGGCAATGGATTTTACCCTGTTTTGACTTTCCCTAAAAGTTTGCTCTATGGTTTCATCTTTTAAAGAATACGATTGCAATTCCAACAACCCGCTTATGACCGTAAGATTGTTTTTTACCCGATGGTGGATTTCCTTTAATAGGACTTCTTTCTGTTGAATATTGTTTTCTAATAAGGCATTGGTTTTTCTTTGTTTAAGGTAATTATAAAATCCAAATCCTATACCCACAATCATAATGAAGAAAGCACCCAAAAGATTGTTGGAAAAAGTCCTGTTTTTTTCCAATTGTAATTCCTTATTGGACAGAGCAATTTCCAGTTCATGTTCTGCTGTACTTCTGTCTGCTCTTTCTTGTTGATTCTGCTGATTTAAGTTCTTATATTGTTCGAGATAAGAAAATGCTGTTTTATGGTCACCTTTATCATGGTAGATATAAGATAGAATTTCTAATAATGATAACTGCATATCCACCATTTCGAGGCTTTTTGCAATTTCCAGGCACTCTATGTAATATTTTGCTGATAAGTCGTAATTTTTATTTTTCCATTCAATTTCCCCTAAATCCTGAACCGCGCTTTGGTAAAAATTAGTTTTGTCGAGTCCGTATTTTCTCATTTCTGCGAGTACTTTTAGAATTTCAGCACGGGCGCGGGTGTAGTTGCCGTTGATAATCTGTTCATACGAATCTTCCAGCAGGTTGTAGGGCTTTAGATATGGGTTACGGGAAATGTCAGCATATTTTTGGAGAGAATCCCGCATGATATTATATTCAGGGATTCTGTTCTCTGTTTTATACATATTCGCCAGGATCATATAATTTCTGGCTATGGTTACGTAATGTTTTTGTTTTTTTAAGAGGGGTAGACTTTGGTTGAATAATTTTTCTGATATTTTTTTATCACCTTTAGAATAGCCCAAGTTGAAGTCAGCTTTATGTTGTAAATACATGGCTATTGAAAGGTCATCTTCTTTATTGCACAACATAGAGTCTTGTTTGAAAAAACAATGGAGTGCTTTTTTTTCTTCTCCATTTTTAAGGTAACAAATGCTAAGTACATAATATAATTCGGCCCCAAGATGAACATCCCATTGTGATTGGGGTATTTTTTCATAGAACTCCAAAGCCCTGATGGCTTTGGCTTTTGCCTTGTTGAAAAACTGAAATATTTTATAATTTTTTGCCCACTCCACATTGACTTTGGTAAGCTGCTTGTAGTTTAAGCGTGTTTGTTTGAGTAATAGCTTTTCCCATTCGCTATAATAATAATATGAGCTGTCTAAATTGAATTGTGGTGTTTTACAAAACCAGGCTGCCATTTCTTCATAATGTATAGCTTCTTGCCCCGGATTTTTTAATAGGGGACGTTGATAGGGATCTTCTTGCGCGTGGATAAAGCCGGGTATTATAACTAACAGCAGTAGAATAATATTTCGTAATAAATAGCTCAATTATATAATCTGTACCTACTAAAAATGAATTCAATTTTGTAAAAGTAGGTGAAAGTGAAATTTTTTAAGTACTATTTTGGAATAAATTTCAATTTTGGAACAATAGTCCACCCTTTGTGAACAATAGTCCACTCGTTTCGTCTGATTTCGACTCAATTTTGCTTCAATTCTACTTTTCCAATATATCTAATTTCACAAAAGGATTGGTTTTTATTTGGATTAAAAAAAGCGGAATTATTTAAATCACCAAAAAACTACTTTACATGTTCAAGTCATTTACATTAGCACTGGTTGTAATTGCCTGTATTTTATCCACCGGCTTACGTGCCCAAGGACCTAAGATTTCAATGCAAAGCACTCTTAAAGACATTTCAGGAAAAGCATTACCGGATGGGGATGTTGGTGTCACTTTCAGGTTGTACGATGCTCAGATTGGCGGATCTCCTTTGTGGGAGGAATCCACCGTAGTGACTGTGGTGGGAGGAATTTATAGTCACCAATTGGGTTCAGTTACACCTTTGAACCCAGGAAATTTTGGGAATACTTTGTATCTGGGCGTCACAGTAGCCGGAGGTCAGGAACTGGCACCAAGAACAGAGCTTACAGCAGCCCCTTATGCTGTATCCGTAAGTGCTTTGGCGGCAAATGGCCAATCAGCTTCTTTTTTACCTGACGGGACTTTTAATGTTTCAGGTAAAGCTCAAATCAATGGTAAGCTTCATTTACCTGATAACAACAATGATTGGGAGTTTACCATAGGAGGCGGCAATCATGGTATATTGCGTGAAACGGATAGGTTAAATTTTGCTGATAATGGAACCGGAAGGATCCTATTGTATGATAGCGGATTGAATCAACTACATTCTCAAAGCAGCAATGGAACTGAACTTTATGTAAATGGAAGTCAAAAATTTAGAACCGATGTATTTGGTACAATAACTTCAGGCAGACATGCTGTATATGGAAACCTCGATATGTATGCCAATGGCAATATTAATACACAAGGAGGAGATATTTATTTAGGAAATGATGGCAATCTCCACGCTTCCGATGGTGCTAATGGTTCGGGCGTTACCAGATGGGTGACGGTTGGCGATAGTGATACAGGATTAAGGTCCAGCAGTGATGGAGTTTTAGAATTAATGTCAAATAATGGTTCTGTTGGAATTATTAAAAATGGCCGGATGGGTGTAAATACTGCTAACCCTTTGGCTCCCTTGCATGTTACCTGGTTGAATGGTGATTTTGGTCCATTTGCGGGATCGTCCTATGATTATACGGGGCTCAGTTTTTATAACGAGGGTGGAATGCACTGGATTAATAATAATGCCAACAACCCACTTTTACTTGGTGACCCAAACAATGGCCCGGCCCTTACACACATAGGGATCATCAGTGATGGTTCCATTGTTTCCAGAAAAGGACTTTGGTCTTGTAACAACTTAACTGTTTCTGACAAAAGGATTAAAGACATTGTTGGTTTGAGTAATTCTTCTCAAGATCTGATGCTGCTGAATAAAATTAAAATCACTGACTATGTGATGAAGGATCGGATTCAGGATCGAAATAAATATAAAAAAGTAATTGCACAGGACATACAAGAAATATTTCCGCAAGCAGTAACGACATCAAGAAATGTTTTACCTGATATTTTTGCACAACCTGAATTGGCAAAGTTTGATCAAAATAAAATATTAATCAAAATGAAAAATGAGCATAGTTTAAAGACAGGTGATCATGTTGACATTCTCTCCAAAGAATCTAAATTAACGGATGTTGAAGTACTTGAGGTAGTGGATAATAAAACATTTGTTATTCCTTCAGAAAAAGAACTGACCAAAATTTTTGTATATGGCAAATACGTAGATGATTTCTTAGGTGTAGATTATGACGCTTTGTCCATGTTGAATATTTCAGCAACCCAGGAATTGTATAAAAAGATATGTGCTTTGGAAGCTGAAAATAAAAGCTTAAGATCAAATGCAGAGAACCTAGAAGAAAGAATGAACCGTTTGGAAGCTATGTTGACAAGTAATTCTCAATTTTCTCAGGGAGCAAACACGGTTGGAGGTCAAAAGTAATACGGTTAAACACCAGGAGTTCCAGCAAGGGTTGTGATGTAAATAGCCGGCTGCTCTTCTATGTTTGGAGCCATTGACCATATTTTTTTAAACCTTAAAATAGATCTTATGACTTTTACTTATATAAAAAGTATACTCAGTCTGTGGGTGTGTTTGTTGATTCCTTATTTGATGTTTGCTCAAGACGATTGTGTGCCAACCCCGGGTGCCATTATTGTCAGGGGAGGTGCCATCAACTTTAATTACGGCTCAACTACCAATGCGGTAAACGCAAAAAGAATTTCCAGTGTAATTTTGGGAGAGCCTTTAGTAGGACAAGCAAACAACACAAAATATACTGTAGATTATGGGTTTTATGCGCAGTTTTTGTTGGCACCCCAGGCACCGGCAGTAATTGCCAGCCAGGGTGAATTTTTAGATCGTATAGAAGTAAAATGGGATGCAAATCCTTTAGGGGGTTCCAGCACAGGAGGATTTAATATCTACAGAGATAGTATATTCATTGCCAGTGTAGGCCCTAAGGTCAGAAATTTTAATGATTTCAACGTAATTGCCGGAAAGCCCTATACTTACACCATTACCGGCATCAATGATTTTGGAGAGGGTTACACGGGCAGTGCTGTCGGTTTTATGGTTCCCAACGGGGTCGTTACAGGTCTAGTAGAGACACCCAACGGCAATCCGGTAGTGGACGCCATTGTAAGCTTGAGTCCTCAGCAGGGCTTTTCTGCGGCTTTTGGTCCGGCAGATGGAGCTACTGCATTGTACAAATCAACGCATCCATTTTTACCTCCTGGAAATACAGATTGGACCATTTCCTTTTGGATTAAAACCAATGGAGCAACCGGTGCAAAGGGCATTCTGGACCTGGATAATAATTTAGCATTTAAAGCAAAAGAAAGCAGTCAGGGAAATGGATTAATTTTCTCTTCAAGCGGAGTAGAGTTAACCGTTAATTTTCCGGCATCATCCAACAGTGAATGGCACCACATTGCTGTAACCCACAATTCAAGTGATAATTTAACCGGCATTTACCTGAATGGGGATTTGATTGAACAAAAAGTTTTGCCCTTTAATATCACAGCATCAAACCTCAACCTGGGATCAAGAACCTTAATGGGTGGCGGATGGAATGGTTACCTGGACGAGCTCAGGTTTTATCATTCCACCATCAAGGAAGTTGATATTCAAAAATCTATGAATATTACGGCTTCCTTTGATGAAGAAAGTCTGTCCTATTACTGGAAATTTGATGAACAGTTGGGTGAAAAATCATATGACATCCAGAGCAGAGACGTCATGTATTTTTGTGGGGTAGAATTCAGTAGTATCCGCCCCTCTGTTAGCACAGCTGCCATGACAAACGAAGAAGGTTATTATAGGATCGAAGGAGTTAGTTATGGCACAGGTTTAACTTTTATTGCCAAGCCATCAAAGGACTTTTACAGTAAGAGAGCCCTTGAATTCAACATTGAAAGTCAATCGTACGGAGCTTTGCCTCCCTGGATAATGGGAAACACCTCCACCATTGAAATGTGGTTTAACTGCACTAACAACCCAACAACCCAAACACTGCTTTCTAAAAAATTTGGAAGCGATGAGTTTAAATTTTCTATTGTTACCAATGGCAATCAGCGCAATTTGGTAATCAGTGCCGCTGGAGGAAGTTTCCAGTCCAACCATCTGACCAGTGGTTACCATCACATGGCATTGACCATCGATGGTTCGAATATGAATTTGTATGTAGATGGAGCGTACGTGGCAAGTAGTAATTTGAATATCTCTAATATTAGCGATTTTAACTATGCATGGATTTTGGGAGCGGCTCAGGGAGGAACGCAAAGCTGGTTTAATGGTTATATTGATGAATTGGCAATTTACAATAACATTCAGTCCCTAAGCCAAATTCAAAGCCATTTCCAGTCTGATAGAATTTTTCCTGAAGCCAATCTTGCCATCTACTTCCAATTGGATGAAGGAAGTGGTAGTAAAGTAAACAATGTTGGCTCCTACCAACTTTTACCGGGAGATTTGGTAAACACTGAATGGACATCCTTTGCCCCTCATCAACAAACTTCACCGCATGAATTTTCGCCAAGGACAAGGCAGGTTACGCTTAACCCCAGTGTGACTTCAGTTGACAGAATTGATTTTATTGACAAATCTACCATCCCCATTACGGGTTATGTCAGGTATAACAATACTGACTGTTTCCAAAAGGATGTTGAAATCCTGGTTAATGGAGAATCCTTTAGTCCTAGGGTTTTCACAGATTCAATTGGCAAGTTTGTGATTGATCTTGATCCGGGATTTTCAGGTGTGTTGAGTCCTAAGTACTCTGATCATACTTTCTTTCCGCCTGTATATGAAGTAATAAATGTTGTGAATCCCATCGCAGGTATTATTTTTTACAACGTAGAAAGCAGAAAGATAACCGGAAAGGTAATAGGTGGTGATGAAAATTGTAACAAATCCATCATACAGAATCCGGGAAGTCCACAGGGCACTGTTTGCATTGTAAAAGTATCTACCCCTGATAATTGTTTGCAAAGAACCATGCAGGTACTAACAGAAGATGGCGCTTATGAATTTAATGATTTGCCTCCGGTCGAACGAATGATTGTAACTGTGATAGAGCATTCTGACCCTGCCATTAAAACATCTTTCCAGGTCCAGGGTGGTAAAACAGCCAATCTCCTGGTGAAAGATACAATTTTTGATTTCAGGTATTTTGCTGAGCCTCAGGTGGAGGTGATCAGTGGTTTGGAACCTGTTTCCGTAGGTTGTCCGTTGGTAGTATGGGAAAAGGGAAGCACACAACAGGTAGTTATAAAAGTAAAGGAACAATACCCTACGATTCCAGCTGAAGAAGGCGTCTGTTATCTTGATACAGCCAATTTCAAAATTGTGAATGGTATCAATGAAATGACTTTGGATACGGCGATGAATAAAATGGGGAATAAACAACTTTCTTATTCTTTTGTGGTTGGAGAACCGAATCCATCACCTCCATACCTCAAAACGCTTTCAATTTTGGCAAGCAGTGAATCCGGCAACGAAAGTGAGTTTTCAGCGCAGGTTTTGGTTGTGGGTTACAAGGCCAAAGCCAATACATTTACTACAATTACACCAGAGACTCCTGCCATCGTTTTGAGAGATCCTCCCGGTGATGCCAGCTATGCATATATTGAAAAAAACACCAACGTTTGTACCAATATTTCTTTGTTTTCTGATAAGTCAAATGGAAATGGTGCTACGGGTGTTATTGATCTGGGACCGGACCAGGATATTGTTGCAGGCCCCGTAATACTTACTTTTGAATCTGATTTGGGAGGTGAATTTGTAGGAACACAGACCATTACCAAATCTTCATCGAATAGTGTTGAAATATGCACTTCCTTTAGTGAGGTGATTTCTACCAGTGACGATGAAAATTTCATCGGTGGTGATGGCGATATTTTTGTAGGTGGAGCTTTAAATGTTGACTATGGAAATGTGGATGTAATTTCTTTCGATACCGCTAATTGTGTAGGAGCAGCTACTCAAACTGTTTTGGTTGTGCCTGGCTCATATGCTACACAGTTTATGTATTCAAAATACAACATAGTAAACAACATTATTCCCGGCCTGGTAAAATTGCGCGATTTGAGTATTGCTGCCCAGGATATGGAAGAGACTACCAAGTACAATAATTCCATTAACAGGTGGAACCTGATTTTACAAAACAATGAAGATACCAAAACCAATGCAGCGACTTTAAGAAATGTTTCTTTTGATGCCGGAATTACCTATGAAAATGCGGTAACCAGCGATACCACCAACGTTAAAACGGAGGATCAGATTAAAACTTATGTAAATAACCAGGATATACATGTACTGTTTTCGATTAACGGCTTGGGTGGTGGAACGATCATCCACGTAATCAATGAGGGCAGCGACGGAAAGTCTTCTGAAACAGGTAGTTCCAAAGGAATAACAGTTGGTTATGCACTACATGATGATGATCCTCTCGACGCATTTTCTGTAGAAATAGGCATGGATTCTTTCTACAACACGCCAATTTTCAGGACAAAGGTTGGTCAATCCAGTTGCCCTTGGGAGCCAAATACGGCCAAAAGAGAAGGGATGAATTTAACTATTGGATCTGATGGTCCGGTAAGAGTAGATGTGCCAGCCAATGAAGTGGCTGTATACCATCTCATCCTGGGTAATGCCAGTGAGACCAATGAGGAAGTCACAGGACTTCTGACAATGGACAACGCAACCAATCCACATGGTGCAAAAGTATTTTGCAACGGTGTCTCCTTGTCTCAAGGACTTGAATATACCATTCCTTATGGGGAGTCGATTCCGGTAACTATTACCATTGAAAGGGGACCCATAGAATACGATTATGACAGCTTGGTTATAGCATTGTCTTCTCTCTGTCAAACTGATGATCCTGCATTTTATGATCCAGTAGCATTATATGCACACTTTATAAGGCCATGTAGTGAGGTGGATATTAATGTGCCTGAGCAAAATTGGGTTGTATTTCCCAATCCATTGACGACAGGTGATGATGATATCAGGCAAATTACCGTTTCAGGTTTTGACACGACTGCTACCGATTTCAAACTTATAAGGGCCCAATACAGGCCTGTAGGTGGTGATGGAGCGTGGATAAATATTCAGACCGAAAGTGGTATTGATCATGAAGTATACAATGGTAATTGGGTTGACTATGCCTCGCAGCCAAGCCCAAAACCAGCTAAAATCACAACCAACTTTTATCACTTCTTTTGGAATACATTGGGATTGGCTGATGGTGAGTATGAGATTAGGGCATTGACGGAATGTTCAGGTGATGCGGCTAACAGACCGGGTTATTCGCAGGTAATCAGAGGTAGGATTGACAGGCAACCGCCCCAGTTATTGGGAGTTCCTCAACCATCGGATGGAGTGTATCACGTGGGAGATGAAATTTCATTTACGTTTAATCAACCCATTAATTGCAATAAGTTGATTCAGGCAGATATCAATAGTCCCAACAATGTAGGTTTGTATTACAACAACACATTGATCGATGTAGAAATTACCTGCCATGACAACAAGATTGTTTTGAATCCCACATTCGACAATGAATTTTTTGAGAATAAAATTTTGCGAGCTGAACTTCATGATATTCAAGATTTGGTTGGAAATAAGAATTTCGAGGAGGAATGGGAGTTTTATGTGGATAGAAATGAATTGAGCTGGCTGGAGGATACGCTTGAGATGGTTAAGTTTGTGGATGAAACAGTTACCTTAAGCGCAAAAATTCACAATCGAGGCGGATATCCTGTTCCTTTTCATATAACTGCTCCGGAATTTATTCATGTAACCCCGGATAGAGGTACTCTTGTTGCCAACGAAGAAGAAGAAATACGATTTACTGTTGATGATAATGTTGCCATTGGAAACTACCTCGATTCTATTGTTTTAACAACGGAAACCGGGATCAATCCATTTTTTATGGGAGGCGAGGAAACCCTCATATTCAATACCCGCGTTATTTGCCGTCCTCCAAACTGGGTCTTGAATCCAAGCGGTTTTGATCCATCAGATTTTAGTTATTCAATGAACATGGTTGTCGATTTGGACATTGAGGGAGATTTGTCTGAAGATAAGCAAGATATTGTAGGTGCTTATGTGGATGGAGAACTTAGAGGCATTGCAAAGATTCGTTTCAATGCTTCATTCAACAATTATGTTGCCTATTTAACAGTATATAGCAATGTGGCTACCGGTGAAAATGTGATTTTCCAGATTTGGGATGCATCCGCTTGTAAATTATATGCAAAGGCCGTTGAAGAATTTCCTTTTGTCGCTGATGATATAATAGGTAGTGCTTTAAATCCTCAGCGGTTACACACCAATGGAAACATTCTCAGGAGAATTTACATTCATCCGGGTTGGAACTGGATTTCAATGAATCTCGACTTTCCGGATGACAGATTGGATGAAGCTTTAAAAAGTTTGAGTAGCCCAACAGGGGCATTGATAAAGGAGCAAACTACCTTTAGTGTTTATGCTTCCAGTACGCAATCCTGGGTAGGTAGCTTGAAATACATTTTGCCTCCTTATCTATACCAGTATCATTCGCTTTCGTATGATTCCATTCTGATGGTTGGACAACCCATTGATGTCACAACACCTTTGCCGATGTTTGCAGGTTGGAACTGGATCGGTTATTTACCCCAGACCCCGCTTCCAATAAACGAGGCTTTGGCTTCTTTGAATGCCACTCAGGGAGATATCATAAAAGGACAACTTAGTTTTGCACAGTATTTCAATGGTCCTGGCTGGGTCGGCGATCTGCAGTTTATGGATGCCCCTAATGGTTACTTATTGAAACTGGCTCATGCTGATACGCTGTCATACCCCAATGTATCCAATTTGATTGGCAAATTGAGTTCCGGCAGAACCAGGCATGGTACAGACGAAACATCGAAAACAACAGTAGGTGAAAGCCAGTCCCAGACAAGGTATTGGCAGGTAGATCCAACAAAGTATGAACATACCATGAATATGATAGGCATTGTTTCTGCTGACAATACAGGATCCAATTTATTGGAAGAGGGAGATGAGGTAGCTGCATTTGTAGGACAGGAAATCAGAGGATCTGCCAAACCTATTTACATTCCTGCATTGGAGTCTTACCTGTTGTTTATGACCATTTATGCCAATGGTGACGGTGAGCCGCTCAACTTTAAATATTATGACGGTTCAGAAAATTCTGTGCACACTGTTCTGGAAAACAAAGTGTTCGACATCAACAGTGTAATTGGCAGTGTGGATCGACCGGAAGTGTTACATCTGATGGAGACTACCGGAACCATAGATC
This sequence comes from uncultured Saprospiraceae bacterium, assembly GCA_937973565.1. Classification (GTDB taxonomy): domain Bacteria; phylum Bacteroidota; class Bacteroidia; order Chitinophagales; family Saprospiraceae; genus JADKBO01. Next base: position 17,662 of record CALJKQ010000281.1, read on the forward strand.
AAGACAAAACCGACAATGCAACAACTACGCTATATCCCAATCCATTCTCAAGTATTTTGAATATTAAATATGTTGCCAGTCAGGCGGGACTGGTTAATTTGCAAGTGATGGATGCTTTTGGTAAATTTCTGGAAAACAGAGCTGAGGTTGTGAAGAAAGGTATTAATCACCTGGAATGGAAAGTAAGGTCAGATGTCAGTGGTGGCGCGTATTTTATTACCATAAAAAATGAAGAAAGGGTAGAAACGCATAAAGTATTGCTTATTAAATAGTAAAGATCCGGATCGGTATTGCAGCGGTAAATCATACAACTGCAATGCCGATCAATTTTAAAAAAACAAATGAAATCATTTCATTTTAATACCAATAGCATGGATTTTAAGGAATCAAAAATACTTTTGTATTTACTTGCTTTCATTGTTTTGCCTGAGATGCTCTCAGCACAGGTTCCCGGTTGGCTTCCACCACAAAGTCAGTCATTTAAGTATAATGCTACTGTTATCGCTGAAATAGAGCTGAGTGAGATTCCATCCTACAACCTCAACGACTCAATTGCATTTTTTGTTGGCACAGATATCAGAGGACTGGGAAAGAGCATTGACACAGGCAATGGCAAAATCCTGCATTTCATCACGATTTATTCCAATCAGGGTGTAGATACGATGCAAATTGGTGTTTTGCACAGAAATACAAGCACAGTATATGAAGTCAACCAACCTTTCGTGTTCAAGGCACAAGGCATTTATGGCAGTTTGAGCAATCCTTTAAAGGTAAAAATATATCCGGAGAACAATGCTCCATTTTCGATAAACACTGTGCCTGATCAGACTACGATGGAAACAGTCCCCTTTGAGCCGATTGATATGAATAATTATTTAAATCAACCGGATTCGAATGAGGTATCCTGGATTACCGTGTACAATCCCAATCTAATTGCGTACTTTGAGGGAAGCGTTTTACATGTGAGTGGGGTTAATGGATTTATTGGGCAAACACAACTAACGGTCAAAGCCTCGGAGATTAGCAGCAGACTTGAAGAAAGAGGAAATTATGAAACAGATAGAAATGTTTCACAAAACCAGGAGGCAGAAATTACCATTCAGTTTATTGTTACACCCTTATTGCAAGCACCCTTATGGCAACCCAAAATTCCGGGGCAAAGTATTGTTCAAGGCACTCAGTTTCAATTAACAGAGTTGGCTGAATATGAAAATCAATACAATGGTCCAAGTATCAGATACGATTACAGACCTGTTATTACACCCAGCTTTGACCCACAGCCCCGGCCAATTTGGAATCTTGATATTCGCTATGGTATCAATATGACAGTAGCGGCCAAAGTCCAATTCACACCAAAGTATCAATTTCATCATAATGACGATTTATTGGCTGCCTTTGTTGGTGACACTTTGCGGGGAGTTGCTCATTTGGATTCTAGCACAGGATTGTATTTTTTAACAGTTGGTGGGTTTACCTCAGATGAGGATTCTGTTACTTTGAAGTTTTATAGCGGGGAAATGCAATATACGCTTACACACAGGATTCCTCTTCAATATAGGCCATATGGGATTGTTGGAAATCTATCAATGCCCTATATTATTGACTTTGCGCCCATTTTACCAATAATTCCGGATACGCCCATTATCGGGGGGGTCTATGCCATGCCCATTGAAATTGTGGATTCTGCCTTTTTGGGATCAGTGGACTTTACGTTTATTGCCGAAGATCCTGTCTATCCTGAAGTCTTGCACGATGAATCAATTGCTACCTTTTGCATTGTACAGGATTCTTCTGAATTATTTACCTTGTACCAGGATGCTGATGGCGATGGTTTTGGTAACCCGGAAATTTCTATAGTAGCTTGTATTTCAACAGCAGGATATGTAGACAATGGAGATGATTGTGATGACACCAATCCTGAAGACCCCAATACGACCATATCTAAAATTGAAGATTCTGCGTGGCAAAATGACGATGGATATATTTGCAAAGGAGACAGAGTTGTGCTGGTAGCAATGGGAGCTCAAAGTTATATTTGGCAAGATGGATCCACGAATGCCGATACGATTGTTTCACCACTCTCAACCACTACCTATAAAGTAACTGTAACACATGTTTCCGGATGTAAGGGTTTAAAAACGGTAACCGTTTTTATTGAAGGAAAGGTAGTGAAAAATAAAAACGACAACGGGTTTGGTACTTTGCGGGATGTGTTATTGTGCGTGGAAGATGGCGATACCATTACTTTTGATCAACCGACCATTGATGAATCACAATTGATATCACCACTTTTGGTTGATAAAAATGTAATGATCTCAGGTTGGAGTTCTTTTAGACCTATCATTTATTTCAATCATGCATTGTCCAATGGAAGTTTTATTTTAAGTAATAACAAGAAACTTACTTTAGACAATATTGATATAAAATTAATCAATGCCAACAATAAAAATGTATTTGAAGGTGACGGAAAAGTGGATATAATTTCTATTACAAAACTTTACTAACTTCAATGTTGGCCTTATTGCTCTATTGATAATACCATACCAAGCTCTTGCTAAAAAAAGCGAGTATGTGGTGTGAAAGATGTCATTGAGTCCGCTAATAGAGTGAAAAAAAACGAAACATATATTCTTATTCACTTCATTTGCAATACTTACGGGTTGTATCTTGTCAGTAAAAACTACGTACTAACCTAAGGATGGGCTAAGATTCCAATGTAATTTACCGGATCTATTTAAAATTTCGAACTTCCAACACTTGGGTTTACAGAAAAAAGTGATTCAAACCTGTTGCAAAGATGTTTGATGATTCTAAGGGTATTGTTATCACTTCGAAAAGCGAACCCTTTGTCATTCAATATGTATTTCTCCAACACCACATTTTCCTGATTGGTATGCTCCCAGTCATTACTAAACCAAATATTCTGCACAGTTACCTTATAGCCGTTATCCATTTTTTCGATTTCAAAGGTGGCATTCAATGGTTTTTTCATTTGTTCGCTGGGTTCGATTTTTTCTCCCGCAAAAGTATGCCATTCCATGGGCATGGAAAGTATAACGCCGTTCAATTTTTTATCTGTAACTGATTTTACCTGAATACCACTTGCAGGAAAGTTATCTTTTGTTAGCTCTTTTTGAGCAGCTTCCAGGGATATACTCTGTGAAAAATATTTCGAATAATATACTCTTCCCGCTACCAGGTACAAATCATCCTGACGGGTTTCATTGAATGGGATGTTTTTTTTATTACATGCCATTACCATCACGAGTACTGCAAATATCAGAGTTCTCATGTTCATCTGAATTGGTTAGAATATGTAATGTAAAACACTTTTCGCTTATTTGTTAGAATGTGCGTTTTCATTGTATATGACCATCGTCATTCCATTTTTCTGGTATTAGTGATAAATTACAGAAAATCAAAAGCCGGAAATGATCTCGCTTGACAGGTCATATTGGATTTATTTCTTCGTTCCTTGGGTGGCTTTGGTGTCTTGTAATCAGGACAACTTGAAACCCAACAGGGATTTTTCAAATGATGGGCAATCCACCATTAACGAAACCGTTCCACTTGAAAATTTTGATACAGCATTAGAGTCAGTTGCATTGGATACTTTGCTTCTGGAGAACTCAATTGTGGTAAATCAGCCGGATACACTAGGCCCGTCTGTAAAGGCTTACGGCAATTTATTTTTTGGCATGCATCCTGAGCAGGTAGTACAAAGTAATGATGCCAGACAAAAATTAGCCAGTTATTACTACCATTTTGATTATAGTTATAACAACAATAAGGAGCTATACGCCATTTACCTTCGATCAGATCCCGAAATGGCTATTTATTATGAAACACGACTTCAGAATAAGTATACCAATTTGTGCCGCATCATCACTGAAAAATATGGAGGCAAAAACAAATGTGGTATACTGCCTTCTATTTTTGAAGTAATGAACAATAAAACTATGTACCTGTCAAAATGGCAAAACGAAGGTAAAAAGATTCAGATGGGTATCCAGCAGACGGATTTAAATGCCTACACTGTCATATGTAAAATATCGAATCCTGAAATGGAAACCCGGGCAAAAAAAGAAAAGTATATTAAAGATAATAAAAAATGGATCGACGCATCAAAAAAATTCTGACAAAGGTTCGTGCTTGTCGGGCCTGATGATGTCAAATGTGGATTTGACTATTGGCACGATGGTAGTGCAAAATTAAATTGTATAACGATTCAATTTTTTCACATGAAATATATAATGGCTTTTGGCATTTTTTTAATGTCATATCTCCACCTTTTAGCGCAACCCGAATATGCAAGAAATTCACTTTCTTTGGTGGCTTTAAAATTTGATGGCAGACACGATAATATTATTTTATCTCAATTTCCATCTCTTCAGCCCCCTGAAAAATTCTACTTCAACCCTCTGAAAGAGCCCATAATCGTTTTGTCAGGAAGTAAACGCCCTGTCAATGAAGAACTACCGGAATTATTGCAATACATACCACCCGATAACATCAAAAAATGGTTGGAAGATAAAAAAGTGGCTCAGCAAATCCTGGCAACCTGGTTTAACAGACAACCGGATGGCAGTTTTAATGTGGACGTGCTCAAGCAAAGAGGGCTTTACAATGCCAATGACAATGATTTTTTGGCTGCATCCGCTTCCAAACGAGGAGAATCTGCCTTGATGGATATGGGATTAAAGCTCGTTAATCAATCTTATGTCCTGGTCTATGATTTTTTTGATGTTATGACAATGGATGAATATTACGACAATAAATCGGTTGCATCCAAAGATCGTATTAGCAATGGCTATAAAGCGAAGGTTAAGTCTTATTTGTTCCGTCTTGACTTTAGTGAAGAGGTGGCTACTCAGTTTTTCAACAACTATTGGACTTCCGCCGGTGACAAAGATTTGGCCCTTAAAGCCAGGGCTTTTGAGCAAGCGAACTTTAAATGGATTCATGTGGCCAATCAAAGAGTGGAATCAGAAGCTACACAATACAACGCCAACCAGATAGCCGGATTAAAAAAGCAAAAGACGAATGAAGAATTGATTCGCAATTTGCTGGCAGACGTGATGGAAAAAGTAACTCCTCAAATGGAAGCCGGCAATGACGCTTTCAGGGTTAAGGCTATGGTTAGCAGTGTCCATCCTATTTCATCCAAAATTGGAAAAAAGGAGGGTCTGTCTTTAGACAATCGATACTTTGTATATGAAAACAGACAAAAAAAAGACGGAACTATTTACAAAAAAAGAATTGCCGTTGTCAAAGTCATGAAAGTAGCTGAAAACAGACAGGTTACATCGGGAAAAAGTGAATCATCTGAATTCTATAAAATATTTGGAGGCAAAGTTGACAACATGGGCATGTATTTGGAACAGAAGAATGATGCCGGTTTGAATTTGTTTTTGGGATATGCATTGGATGGAATGACTGGATATACAGGAAGAATGGATTATTTCATTTCCAAATTTATGGGAGGTTTAGTTCCGGCCGGCAAGTCAGGAAAAGGCCTTAGTTCTCTCCTTGTATATGTGGAAGGAGCATATGACAGTAAAAAATACACCGATTTGGATGAAGATCCCTTTGAATTTACGAGAGTCAGCCTCGGAATTGGTAAGGACATATATCCTTTTAGTGGTCTATATTTTGAACCCTACCTGGGTTATGGTATAGAATTTACAAACTGGACGATTGAAGATGAAAAACTTTCCTTTGAAACGGAATATGCTGAAGGTGGACTTAGATTGGGACTTCATATCAGTGCAGGTGTTCAGTTGATGGGTAGTTATAAATACAGCTATCTGTTTCCCACAAAAGTAAAAAATGAAAGTACCGGAGTTACCGATACTTATGACAATTATGATGATTTTTTTAAGGACAGATCAAAGGCAGGATTCACTGCCGGACTTAGGTTCATGTTTTAACTTTCTAAATAATACTATTATGAAATCAGGATTAGGTTTTCTTGCAACCATCTCTCTATTGGTATGGACGATGTCCTGCAAAACATCAAAGGTCAATCAGGAGGCGGTCATGGCAGGTTATGTAAGTGGAAATTATGAAATAGAATGCATGGGAACCGGCATGGATGGTACCCAACTGGTAAAGGTATGGGGCTTTGGTACCGACCCGGAAAAGGCAGCTTACCAGTCAAGAAAAAATGCGGTGCACGCTGTAATTTTTAAAGGCATTAACGCCGGAAAACCAGGATGTATGACCCGTCCATTGGTTACACAACCTGGAGCTGAAGAATTGCATCGCGATTTTTTCAATACCTTTTTTACCGATGGTGGAAGGTATCTCAATTTTGTTTCTATGGCCAATGATGGCACTGTAGACAGAATTAAAATGACCAGCAGAGAATACAAAGTGGGGTCAGTCATGTCTATCAGACACGCAGCCTTACGCCAGGAATTGGAGGCTGCCGGTATTATTAAAAAATTAGGTCAGGGATTCTAATTTAAATTATTTAACGATGAAAGGAACAATATACACGGTGCTGCTAATAATGCTGTATAGCACCATTTTTGCACAAGCCAAAAAGCCCACATTGATGGTGGTGCCTAGCGATAATTGGTGTATTAAAAATGGCTACACAACCACTTTTGATGAAATGGGTACCCTTAAAACCATACCCGATTATAAAATGGCCTTGCAAAATGAGACAGATTTACTGATGACCATTGGTAAAATCAATACGATGATGTCGGATAGGGGCTTTCCACTGGTCAATCTTGAAACGGCCATTAAAAATACTGAGAATGAAAGTGCCGAGGTATCCATGATGAGCAGTAAATCTGGATCTAACCTGGTAGAAAATCCAATTGATGTTTTGCAAAGAAATGCCAATGCAGACATCATCATCCAGTTGACATATGTAATCAATCAGGAAGGACCGCGGAGATCCATCACTTTTATGTTGCAGGGTTTGGATGCGTATACCAAAAAACAAATTGCCGGCGCACAGGGAACGGGAGAACCTTCATTTGCAACCCAGACGCCGGTTTTGTTGGAAGAAGCGGTTTTGGCTCATATAGATGATTTTAACTCAAGATTGCAGGCTCACTTTGATGATTTGTTTACCAACGGCAGAGAAGTTGTCTTCCAGGCCCGCGTCTTTGACGGATCTCCGGTGGACCTGGAGGAAGTGTACATGTACGAAAATGAGAGTTTGGAACTGGGAGAAATCATTGAAAACTGGATCAGCGCCAATACGGTTCAAGGCAGGTTTAGTACCTCAACTTACACACAAAATGTGATTAGGTTTGAGCAGGTTAGAATACCATTGTACGATGATAAAGGCAGAGCCAACGATACACGAAGATGGCTTAGAGATTTAAGAAATTTATTGAATAAAAGTCCTTTTAATCTGGTCAGTAAAATATACACCCGCGGCTTGGGTGAGGTTTGGCTGATCATCGGGGAAAAATAAAATTGATACCATGAAAAACGTGATAAATTGGCTTATGGTCTGTTATTGTGTTGCACCTTTGTTTGCTCAAAACACCATGCCATCTGCAAACGACTTTGACAGGATAAGCCTTAATGTGTTTATACCTGAACAGGTTGAAAATATTCCTCCTGCTGCTCGTAGCACACTGACCAACAAACTTACCCAGGCAGTAACCAAAAAGGGCCTGGCAGGAGCGGGTGCAAGTCCCAGATTTTTACTGACAGCAAATATGGACGTACTGGCGGAAGACATAGTAGCCGGTGCTCCGGCAAGGCAAACCTATCAATTTGAGGTTTCTCTTTTCATTGTAGACTTTATAGACAAGATTACGGTAAGTTCCACTTCTTTTGAAGTAAAAGGCGCCGGCAGCAATCAAACCAAAGCATATACCAATGCAATTAGAAGCATCGATTTCAAACATCCCAAAGTAGATGCTTTTTTGGAGGAGGGCAAAATCAAAATCATTGAATACTACAATTCGCGATGTGATTTTGTTATTGCCAGGGCAAAGGCGCAGGCCTCTCAAAGATTGTATGCTGATGCTATGACTACTTTGGCCGGTATACCCGAAGTTTCAAAGGATTGTTATTTGAAAGCTATGGATGAAATAGGACCCATTTACAAAGAATTTGCAGATTATAATTGTAAAATTTTAATCAGTGCAGCTTCCTCCTGTTGGGCATCGCGACCCAATACAGAAGGCGCCCAATTGGCAGGGGCTCTGCTTACACAAATCGACCCCGGTTCGGTTTGTTATGACGATGCTCAAAAATTGATTTCAAGAATGGAAGAAAAAGTGCTGAAGGATGAGAAACGGGATTGGAAGTTCATTGAAAAGGTCTTTGAAAACCAGGTAATGCTTGAGTCTCTTCGGATCCGGGCCTGGAGAGATGTGGGTGTAGCCTGGGGTAAAGGACAACAACCCACTTACAATGATATTATTTGGATTTTCAGATAATACGCTTGTTTATATTTGTCAAAATCGAAGCAAAATGAAAGCTCATAATGCCATTTTAATATGGGTGTTGATGCTCGTAAATCTGTGTTGTGTTTATGCGCAATATACATACAAAGTTTCTGGACCCTATGCGGTGGCCATGTCAGGTGGATGGACACAAGCAGAGGATGCGGCCTCTGACTATTTCATATTTTCCAATGGAAAGTATACCGTTTCATTGATTCAAAATCCCGTTGAGGCAGAAGGTGGACAAGGCGTGAGTAAACATGTTCAAAATTATACACAGGCATTAAAATCTACCAATGAATTTGTTGAAGGCTCGAAACCATCCCTGCTCGTCAATTTGTTGGGGAAAACCAATGCCTACAGATTAATTGTAAAATCAAAAATATCCGGAGAGCGCAAATGGGTTTATTTTATTTCCGCCGGAAACTTCATCTACGAGCTAAATATAGAAGGACCGGCATCTGTCAACGAAATGAACTATGAAGCATTGGCTTTTGCTGAACTGATTTATATCAATGGTGATAAAGCAAGCCAGCAAATGGCAATGGCCAATGCAAAAAAACAAAAAATTCAAATTGCAACATTTCCGGAATCGCAACCTGACAATGAAGGGTTGGAAAACTTAAAAAAGGTAAAAGTTTATGGAAATGAAAAGAGTGGGAAGGATCCCTCCGGCAACGCAAGCGGTGATAATGAGGTTGAAGCAAAAGCGCAGGGTGCTGTTTTTACGGCCTCTGCATCGAACCTGTCTGGTGGTGAAAAACTAAGCATCCAGGAGGAGGAATCTGACATATCGTTCTTCGAGACGTATTTTGATGAAACAGGATACAAACAAATAGCCGATAATTTTAAGTTGCTGCGACTGTATGAAATTGGACCGGAAGGAAAAAAATTTGATTCTCCGGGAAAGATAGAAGTTGCAATTCCCAAAAATGAGTTGCCTTCTGGCAAAAATTATAATGACCTCTTGGCAGTAATGGTGTCTGACAATAAAGTTGAGATGATACCCTTTGAGATAACTGACAATGGGATTAAAGTGAAGGTGGAACACTGCTCCTATATGGCAATTCCTATATTGATTTTAGGTGGTGTGGCTACCATCATTTTCGGAACAGCTTTGGCCAATGTAAAAAAAGGCTCGGATCCCGTTTTTAAAAAGAAATGTGCCGATTGGACAGATATTGAAAACGAAAAGAATGCTCCGCTAAAAGAGATTCTAAAGGATCCTTCCAAGTTTAAAATCGGCAAAGATGGTACCCTGACGCTGGATGTAGGCAAACCCTTGAAGGGTAAAGGTATTGGCATGGGCAACCACCTACTCAAACCGGGTGAGTTCATCAACAAGCCTGAAGGTGATTGTGTCAATTTTTCAAACCTTTTTGGCTGCCTCCTCAAAGCCAAAGGATATGAAGTAAGGGTTGTAGCCGGCAAAGCGACATATCCTTCCGAATCCGGCGGCCACCAATGGGTAGAGGTCATTTACAATGGCAAACCACATTATCTGGATACCTACAATCCATCTTCTGCCAAACTCGTACCCCTGGATGAAGCCACGAAACAATTCAAACTGCAGCCCGGTACTATGTGCACAGATAAAGGACCGGTATCCTACGACAAAAACTGGTTTCGAGGCATGATTACCGACAAAGACGCCATGCTCTCCCGATACAACGCACTTAGGGAAGAACACAAAGTGCTCAATGAAGCCTGCATCTCCGGCAACAATGCCGCTTGTGATGAAAGAAGAGCCATTTACCTCGAAGCTATGGATTTAAGGAAAAAACTGGAGGCCATGGGTGTAAAAGTCGTTGAGTAACTCGATATAGAATGTCTCTGCAAGCTCAGCACTGTTAGTTTATACAAGCAATAAATTTGCCAACTCAGTAATACCCGTTTAATTCTGTTTACGGAAACAAGATTTGTAAGCTATTAAAAGCTGATTTTTTATACTAATTTATCTATGTATTCATTGCCCTGGCCAAAGGCGTTTTGACCTAAGCGTAAGGCGTATTGCGCTAAGCGAATTGCACTAAGCGAAGCGAATTGAATTAAGCCGAAGGCGTATTGAATTACCTCTTCTCCACTTCCTTCAAACTCTCCATCCTGTTTCTGGCTAAGAAATCATCGATGGTTTCAAAGTGTTCGATTACGCGTTTGTGTTTAAATTCAAAAACTTTTTGAGAAAGACCTTGCAGAAAATCCCGGTCGTGAGATACGAGAATCAGTGTTCCATCGAAATTTAGCAATGCTTCTTTTAATACATCCTTTGATTTGAGGTCAAGGTGGTTGGTAGGTTCGTCGAGGATCAACAAGTTGACAGGCTCCAGCAGCAATTTGACCATGGCAAGGCGTGTGCGTTCTCCTCCCGACAAAACACTTACTTTTTTGTCGATATCGTCGCCCGAAAACATAAAGCAGCCCAGGATGGTTTTCAACTGGGTACGGACTTCTCCTTCTGCTACCTCATCTACGGTTTGGAAGACAGTGAGTTCCGGATCCAGTTTGGCAGCTTCGTTTTGGGCAAAGTAGCCGATCTTGACATTGTGGCCAATGGTGCACTTGCCTTCGTAGTCGATCTCGCCCATAATAGCTTTGATCATGGTGGACTTACCCTCCCCGTTTCTACCTACAAAGGATACCTTTTCTCCGCGTTTGATGGTCATAGATGCGTCCTTAAAAACCACATGATCGCCATACGATTTACTAAGGCTATCGACCGTCACCGGATAATCTCCGGATCTGACAGATGGCGGGAACCGTAGTTTGAGTGATGAGTTGTCCACTTCATCAACTTCGATGATTTCCAGTTTTTCAAGCATTCGTTCAACCGAATTCACCTGGTTGGTTTTGGAGTACGTACCCTTAAATCTTTCGATAAATTGCTTGCTTTCGGCAATCATCTTTTGTTGCTCCCGGTAAGCTTTCATCTGGTGCGACCTGCGATCTTCCCTGAGTTGCAGATAGTGGGTATAGTTGGCTTTGTAATCATAAATCTTACCCATGGTCAGTTCCACCGTCCGCGTTGTGATGTTGTCGATAAATGCCTTGTCGTGTGATATCACCATCACCGCTTTGGCCTTATTGATCAAAAAATCTTCCAGCCATACCACCGATTCAATGTCGATGTGATTGGTAGGCTCATCGAGCAGAATGAGGTCGGGATCTTTCAGCAGGATTTTGGCCAATTCAATACGCATCCTCCAGCCACCGCTAAACTCACTGGTGGGCCTTGTAAAATCTTCGCGTTCAAAACCCAGTCCCAGCAATGTTTTTTCTACTTCTGCATCAAAGTTTACATCCTCTAATGCATAGTATTTCTCTCCCAATTCTGATACCTGTTCAATCAACTTCATATATTCATCCGAATCGTAATCGGTGCGTGTAGCCATCTCATGGTTGAGCCTGTCCATTTCATCCCTCATGGCAAAAACATGACCAAATGCCTTACTGGTTTCCTCAAAAACAGTACTGTTGTCCTCTGTCAACAAATGCTGGGGCAAATAGGCAATTACTGCATCTTTGGGTGCCCTCACATGCCCACGGGTCGGTTTGTTGACGCCCGCTATTATCTTCATCATCGTCGACTTACCCGCTCCGTTTTTACCCATCAGCGCGATCTTGTCATTGGGATTAATAACAAAAGAAATGTTGTTAAAAAGAGTTTTTCCGCTAAATTCTACGGTCAAGCCGTCAACTGAGATCATCCTACCAAATTTTATTGGGCGACAAAGGTAGTAAATTCCTGTGTTTCAGGGCCATTTTTTACTTCCTTTATCCGAGACGCGATATCTGAGACGTGAGACGCGACGGGCGAGACGCGACAGGCGACCTGCGACAAGCGAATGCGACGTGGTTTCCTGCGTCACCGCGTCTCTCGTCACCGTGTCTCCCGTCACCGTGTTCTCGGATTCCCCAATAAGAGATGTCGCCCGAAAAGTCTATTTTTACAAACAATTCAAGTAATAAAAAATGGCTAATGTTTTATCCTCCATTCTAAAGATGTTTCTGTTTTCGATTGTATGTATCTTTTTATCCTGCAACCAGAAGAAGCCACAAATGGAAAACATGGTCGAAAAATGGAGACCGGCCTATCATTTTACTCCAGATTCTATGTGGATGAACGACCCCAATGGCCTTGTGTACGCGGATGGCATCTACCACCTGTTTTATCAATTTTATCCCGCTTCAAACGTATGGGGGCCTATGCACTGGGGACACGCAACGAGTGCAGATTTGGTGAAATGGGACCACCAGCCCATCGCCTTGTATCCGGATTCACTGGGTTACATTTTTTCAGGATCAGCAGTGATAGATACCGGTAATACCGCGGGCTTTGGCAAGAATGCCATGGTGGCTATGTTTACCCACCACAATGATAAGATGGAGAAGGCGGGCAGTAATGTTTTTCAATACCAATCTATTGCCTTTAGCAACGATGGAGGCAAGACTTTTACAAAATACGATGGCAATCCGGTGGTAAAAAATCCGGGTATCCGAGATTTTAGAGATCCCAAGGTTTCGTGGTATGCACCGGGCAAATACTGGGTAATGGTTTTGGCAGCGTATGATCGGGCGAAGTTTTATACTTCTCCGGATTTGAAAAATTGGACACCCACGGGTGAGTTTGGCATCCCCGGCGATGACCGCTTGTGGGAATGTCCGGATTTGGTAAAACTTAAGGTGGAGGGTAGCGAAGAATATAAGTGGGTGCTCATCACCAGTATCCAGAAAAGAGCACCCAATGGCGGTAACGGCACCTCTTATTTTGTAGGCGACTTTGATGGTAAAACTTTTAAAGGAGATGTCAAAAAACAGCGGTGGGTCGATTACGGTACTGACAATTATGCCATGGTCACCTGGGGCAACACATCCGGCGAGCGTACACTCGCTCTGGGCTGGATGAGCAATTGGCTCTACGCCCAGAATGTACCTACCACCCGCTGGCGCAGCACCATGACACTGCCCAGGGAATTGTCATTGGTGAAGGAGGGAGATGATTATACCCTGGTATCAAAGCCTGCTGCTGAATTGATGACCCTGAAAAATAGCAAGCTGGAAATAAAAGATGACAAGAACTTGTTAGTAGAAAACAAAGCCTTAGGCCAATGCAAAATGGCAGGCACACTCAAAGCAACAAGTGGTGATGTCAAATACATATTATCCAACTCAAAAGGCGAACAACTTACATTTGGTTATGAAGCCAAAACAAACCGTTGGTTCATCGATCGCACCAAAGCTGGTGTAAACAATTTTTTCACCGGCTTTGCAGCAAAGCACTATGGCCCCGTGATGACCCAAAATACAGATCAAAATTTTGAAGTCTACCTCGATGCCACTTCCATAGAGTTGTTTATCAACGGGGGCAGGGTAGTGATGACGGATATCTTTTTTCCGTCGGAGGGCTATAGCAAATTGAAAACGACTGGTGGACAAAATACCTCCGTTGTGATTTTTAATTTAATAGGTTTGAAGTAGATTAATTTAGTATATAAATTGAATTGCCTCAAGCCCACAATTTTCAAGTCACCCTCCAGAAACTAACAAAGGTGTCAAAAATAACTACCCATTGAAAATTGATAAATTGAAAATTGTCAAATGCCCATTGAAAATTGTCAATTGAAAATTGCCCATTGAAAATTGATAAATTGAAAATTGAATAATTGAACCTCACCCCATGTACACCCTCTACGTCATAGAACTCCGCAAAAAAGTCTTCACCGAAAACCGTAAGTTTCGTGAAGCCAATCCTCAGTTCAATGGTGTACTGGAATGTCTGTACGTGGGCATGACGAGCAAGACTCCCTACCAACGGTTCGACGAACACATCAATGGTACCCTTAGTAAAAAGGGCCACGATCTTTCGGCAGACATCGTAAAAAAGTACGGGGTGTACCTCAGGCCCAGCTTATATGAACACCTGCCAAAATATGCCACAAGAGCAGAAGCACAAGAAGCAGAAAAGGCCCTGGCCCTCGAATTGCGAAGACAACGTTATGCAGTTTGGTTCAATTGATCCATGCCTGGTAATCGGCTTCTTTTGGCAATCATTCCGTACTCCATTGATTAAGATCATGCCCTTTTATGATACTGGGATTTGTTGCAACATACAAATGGCTGTAATTATGTAGCTTATAAATTAAGCGTATGAGCAAAATAATTAAGTCCAAAAAACCACCGAAGTATGTTTACTTTTTTGGAGGAGGAAAGGCGGATGGCAATGAATCCATGAAAAATTTATTAGGGGGCAAAGGCGCCAACCTGGCTGAAATGGCTGGGCACCCCAACCTCAAATTGCCCGTTCCGCCGGGCTTTACGGTCACCACCGAGGTTTGTACCTATTACTACCAAAACAAACACAAATACCCTGTAACCCTCGATGCAGAGGTAAAGGCAGCCATCGGCAAGATGGAGCGCATCATGGGTAGAAAGTATGGGGCTACCAAAAATCCATTGCTGGTATCCATCCGCAGTGGTGCCCGCAAATCCATGCCGGGCATGATGGAAACCGTGCTCAACGTAGGCCTCAATGAAAACAACATCCAGGGTCTGATTGATGCATCCGGAGGCAACGAACGATTTGCCTACGATGCTTATCGTCGACTCATCATGATGTATGCCGATGTGGTGATGGAAAAAGCAGCCGGCATTGAACCCAAAAACGGAAAAGGCATCCGAAAACTTCTCGATGAAAAACTCGAACAACTTCGCACTTCCAAAGGCTATGCCAGTGATGACCAAATCCCGGCAGCCGACCTCAAAAAACTGGTAGCTGATTTTAAAACCACCATTAAAAAAACTTTGGGCAAGGCCTTCCCTGAAGATCCCATGGAACAAATGTGGGGTAGCATTGGTGCCGTATTCTCTAGCTGGAATGGCAAACGAGCCGTTGAATACAGAAAGATAGAAAGAATACCCGACGAGTGGGGAACCGCTGTCAACGTACAAGCAATGGTTTTCGGTAATATGGGCGACGACAGCGCAACAGGGGTGGCCTTTACCCGAAATCCGGGCAATGGTGAAAATAAATTCTATGGTGAATTTTTGGTCAATGCCCAGGGCGAAGACGTTGTGGCAGGTATCCGCACACCGGCTCCTATCAATGCTTATTCTACCAATGACCAGAGCAAACACCTGCCTTCTATGCAGGAAGTTATGCCCAAACTCTACAAAGAACTCGACACCTACCAAAAGCGACTGGAAGCCCACTACAAAGACATGCAGGACCTCGAATTTACCGTTGAAAAAGGCAAACTCTTTATGCTTCAATGCAGGGTGGGTAAACGCAATGGTGTGGCTGCCGTGAGGATGGCCACAGAAATGTACGCCTCCAAACTCATCGATGCCAAAACGGCTATTATGCGGGTTTCTCCCAATCAACTGGTTGAGCTTTTATTGCCGATGATTGACCCCGAAGCGGAGGCAGCATCCAGGCCAATGGCCAAGGGATTGCCCGCCGGACCGGGTGGTGCCATCGGCAGGGCTGTATTTTCATCTGATGATGCAGTTGCCTGGGCACTCAAAGGTGAAAAAGTAATCCTGGTTAGGGAAGATACTTCTCCGGAAGATGTAGATGGTATGCACAAATCTCAAGCCATCCTTACCACCAAGGGAGGTATGACGTCCCACGCTGCATTGGTAGCCCGTGGCTGGGGTAAATGCTGTATTGTGGGCTGCGGTGAGATTGAAATCCATCACGAATCCAAATCTTTTAAAACCAAAGATGGAAGGTTTATTCACGAAGGTGAATGGATCACACTCAATGGCACAAAAGGCCTTGTATACGAAGGAGCGCTGCCCCTGATCGCCACCGACCTCAACAGCAACAAGTCGTACAAAGACCTCATGAAGCTCGTTGACAAAACCAAGGTTCTGGGTGTGCGTACCAATGCCGATACGCCCAAGGATGCAGCCCAGGCGCTGGCCTTCGGCGCAGAAGGCATCGGCCTCTTCAGAACAGAACACATGTTTTATGGAGAAGGCAGCGACAGGCCATTGTTTTTGTTGCGCAAGATGATCATGAGTAAGACCGAATCTGAAAGAAGATCGGCTTTGAAAGAATTGTTCACCTTCGTCAAAAAAGACATCAAGGATACATTGAGTGTGATGAGTGGTCACCCGGTAACCTTCAGGTTGCTCGATCCACCACTCCACGAATTTGTGCCGCACGATTCAGAAAAACTGCACCAGCTGAGCAAAGAATTGGGCATCAGTATGAGCATCCTCAAACGGAGGGTACTAGCTTTGCACGAAAACAACCCTATGTTGGGACACCGCGGTGTGAGGTTAGGTATCAGCTACCCTGAAATCACAGAGATGCAGGTGAGGGCTATCCTCGAAGCTACAGCTGAACTGATCAAAGCCGGTAAAAAGGCCATGCCCGAAATCATGATTCCGGTTACCTGCAGTGCCAACGAATTGGAACACCAGAAAGCCATCGTGGAAAGAATTTATGCGGAAGTGTGCACCAAAATGAAGGTGAGAAAAATTCCTTACCTGTACGGTACCATGATCGAAATTCCAAGGGCTGCCTTAAAAGCCAACCACATGGCCAACGTAGCAGACTTCTTTAGCTTCGGTACCAACGACCTAACCCAAATGAGTTTTGGTTTCAGTAGGGATGACATCGGTGGCTTCCTGCCCAACTACCTGGATCAAAAGATTCTCAAAGACGATCCATTCCAGACCATCGATCAGGACGGAGTAGGCGAGTTGATCAAGCTGGGTACAGAAAGAGGCCGAGCCACCAAACCCAAATTAAAAGTGGGTATCTGTGGAGAGCATGGAGGTGACCCTGCAAGCATACATTTCTGCCAGAAAATCGGCATGAATTACGTCAGTTGTTCCCCATTTAGGGTTCCGATTGCACGTTTGGCAGCCGCGCAAGCCGCGTTGGAACAAGGTTTGGCATGAATGTAGGGGCGGAATATTTTCCGCCCACCTTGGAACAAGGATTGGCACGATTGTAGGGTCGGAAAATTTTCCGACCATTGTTCCCCATTCCACGTCCCCATTGCCCATTTGGCAGGGACATAGGGGCGGAACATCTTCCGCCCTTACAAATATACAAGATGCTATGCTTTGCATAGCATCTTGTATATTTGTTACCAAACAAGGTAACCATGACAAAATTCCTTTCCTTTTTGTTTTGCTGCTGTTTTATGGTTTCTATGGCTATTCAGGCCCAGTCTAAAAAATCACCCGACTGGCTGGTGGGTGAATGGAAGCTGACCCTTAAAAACAACAAGACCCTAATGGAAAGCTGGGCCAAAGCCAGTGATTCGTTGTTTGTGGGGGAGAGCAAGATGGTGGCACCGGATGGCAGCATTACACCCCAGGAAACAATCAGGCTGCAACTGAAAGCCGATGGCTGGCATTACCAGCCCACTGCCTTGGGACAAAATGATAATCAGGAAGTGGATTTTAAAGTGATTTTTATTTCAGGAACAGAATTCATTGCGGAGAACCCTGCCCACGATTTTCCCCAGCGCATCCAGTATCGTCGCATTGGTGATAACCTTTATGCCAGCATCGAAGGTAAAAACGGCAACGAATACGGTAAAATCAATTTCGATTACACACGCATGTAGGGGCGGAATATTTTCCGCCCAAACCCGGAATATTTTCCGCCCAAACCCGGAATATTTTCCGCCCAAAACAAAAACGGGGGTAAATACGGCAAAAACAATTTTGATTATGTGTTAGTCGGAGAAAAATAATGGCCCAATTAATAATACATTTCAAGTCGTGCGAATTTTTTAAACCATCTAATCAGTTGATCTGCAAAGCAATATTCTAAAAACACCACATTTTTGGAATAGAATCCGTAAAAAAGGTAATATTTTCGGAATGTATTCCTCAAAAACATAATTGTTTAGGAATATAATCCTTAAAGGAGGTATTTTATTTGGAATGATTTCCAGTCTTTTTTATTTTCAAATGAATGAGCTAAGCTCAGGTGCCATTCACGCATTCGATTTTAAATGGAATCCGGCCCCTAAAGCCAAATTTTCCAAAACGTTTACACGGGCATATCCGGAGGCTGTGCTGGAGGTGATTACATCCGAAAATTATGTTTCATATTTATCTGATTTCAAATAAGTAAAGGAATTTTTTTCTTCCAACGGTCACCCACTAATGATACTTCCTTGAGTTTTACGAAGACCAGTGCTATTTTTGAAGGGCAATGTTGATTTATGCATTATGTAGTGACTTTCGTTTAATGTCAGAATTTACCAGAAAAATCATCCACATCGACATGGACGCTTTTTATGCGTCGGTCGAACAAAGGGACTTCCCTGAGCTGCGGGGCAAAGCCATAGCAGTAGGCGGAGGCGAGAAAAGAGGGGTGACAACTACCGCCAGTTATGAGGCGCGCAAATTTGGCGTAAAGAGTGCCATGCCCGGCTGGCAGGCCAAAAAGTTATGTCCCGATTTGATCTTTGTTCCTCCCCGTTTTGAAGTCTACCGCGCTGTTTCCAGACAAATCAGGGCAATCTTTTTTGAGTACACCGATCTGGTAGAACCGATGGCCCTGGACGAAGCTTACCTCGATGTCACTATCAATAAAAAAAACATGACCATCGCCACCGACATTGCCAAAGAGATACGGCAAAAAATTATTGAAGTGACCCAGCTGACGGCATCGGCGGGAGTGAGTTACAACAAGTTTTTAGCCAAGATGGCCTCCGGTGTGCAAAAACCCAACGGACTCACAGTCATCAAACCCTACCAGGCGGCTGCCTTCATAGAAAATCTGGCCATAGAAAAGTTTTATGGTGTGGGAAAAGTGACGGCTTCTAAAATGCAGGGACTGGGCATCCACAAGGGCAGTGACTTGTTGAAATGGTCGAAGGCCGATCTCGTTAGTCTTTTTGGCAAGGCGGGGCACTATTATTATGACATCGCCAGGGGAGTTGATCACAGAACCGTGGAACCGGACCGACCCCGAAAATCTTATGCCGTGGAAAGAACCCTCGATGAAAATCTTACCCGGTTAAATGATATTCACGATTATATTGATGGTATTGTGGATAAACTGTATGTGGGGCTCAAGAAAAGTCAGTATTTCGGTAAAACGCTTACCCTCAAATTTCGAGATCGGCATTTTGTTACCCGCACACGCTCCGTTTCCCGAATTTATGCTTTGGAAACGGAAAATGAAATCAGAGAGATCGCCCACCAGTTGGTCAATGAAAATGCAGATTTGATGAAAGACATCCGTTTGCTTGGATTGACCATTTCCAACGCTCCGGAAACAAAAGAGGGGCAAACCGGCCAAATGCGACTGCCCCTCTAAACACTTACACCAAAGCACAAGTGTAGGTATTGGATGTTTATGGGGCCATTTCTTTTTCCATTCGCATTGCTGCCGGAAACAATATGTTGTTTTCCAGATGGATGTGTTTGTGAAGGTCTTTTTCAAATTCTTCCAGCATAGAAAAGCAGACACGGTATGTAGTGCAGGCATCAGCCGGAGGCGCATAATCATTGGACAAAGCCCTGATCGTGCGGAACCTGTTGCCTTCGGTATCATGCTCGTTTTCCATCATGTGAATGGGGTTGCCCACGCTGCCAAATGAACTGTGGGCTGATGCCAACTCACCCGCACACATGTGCCTGATGTAAGGAAAAAGTATGATTTCTTCTTTGTATAAATGCTGGATCAGGTCTTCTGCACTTTCTGTAAACAACGCTTTGATCTGGTGCAACTCGGGGTGATTAACGCCGTGCACCCTGACTACTTTGTCGAGGTAAGGCGTTATTTCTTTTATTTTGTTTCTTACATAGCGGTGATGGATTTTTTCGATGTAGTCAATGAGCAAATCCAGAGGCCAGGTATTGAAGTCGGATGCCTTGCCTTCGTTTTTTTGCAAACTTTCGTTCAACTCGGCTACCAATTGACTTGTTACATCTTGTTCTTGGTTACAAGCCTCTAATAAACTTCTTTTTCCATTACAACAAAAGTCAATTTTGTGTTTTGAAAAGACAGACGCAGTGTGAAAATCATAGGCCACTACTTCTCCTATGATGCTGTTGGAATGAATGTCCATGTTTGTATCTTTTAAATTAAATAATTGCATTTCCCTTGTTTTTGCGAAAGTGCTCAAGCTTAATCTGAAACATCTCTGCCATTTTTTCTGCCCTCCAAAGGGCTTCGCTGGCCTTACTGCCTTCATAATGCTCCGCCAGGTTGGCTTTAAATAGTTCCAGCCACCTTTCGAAATGAGCCAATTCCAGAGGCATCACAGCATGGGGTGCAAAAGGAGTACCCTGATAAGTGCGCTCATCCAGCAATACGGTCTGCCAGAAACGATACATCTTTTCAAGGTGTTGTGGCCACCTGTCTTGAATGATGTTGTTGAAGATGGGGCCTATTAGCTCATCTTTTCTGACAACTTCATAAAAGTTGTTTACCATCTGTTGGATATCCTCCAGAGTTTCTATGTCTTTTTTCATGCTCTTTATTTCAGGTAAGCCAAACCACTTCCCACGTCTTCTGCCAGAGAGGCCACTGCAGTCCTTTGCATTAATTGTTGCAGCGCATTGCGCACGCCTACAAAACTCTGGTGCAAAGGGCAAGGTCTTTCTGAATCACAGTCCCTTAGACCCAATCCGCATCGCGTAAAGAGTACATTACCATCAATGGCTTCAATAATATCTGATAGTTTCATCTCCCTTAGATGATAGATGTCCATTTCAAAACCGCCATTTGGCCCTTTTATCGACCTGACAATTTTTTTATGAACCAACTGTTGAAGGACCTTGGCTGTAAAAGCTTCCGGTGAATCTATAGCTTGTGCAATAGAAGTAAGGTTGGTTCTCCTTTCTTCAAGACTTTCCTGTGCAATAAATAGTACGGCTCGAATGCCGTATTCGCATGATTTTGAGAACATGATTTTAAATTTCAGATCAAAACTATAACCTTTTAAATATTGCGGATATGATTGTCCGAAATTCAGCAGGTGATCTTCGTCACCTCACAAAAAAGTGAGATTTTATCCGAATAGATGACACCTGAATCTCAACCAGTTGCTGTGCGCTTCATCCAAATGTACACTTAACTTGTCGTAAACCTCTGTGTGGTATCGGTTAATCCAGGCTTTTTCGCCGGCATCCAAGAGGGTTTCATCAATGAGTCCTTTATCAAAAGGCAGCAAACTTACGGTTTCGAAATCAAGGAAGCCATCCATTTTCGAAGGACTTACCACAATCACATTTTCTATGCGAATGCCGTATTGGTTTTCCAGATAATATCCCGGCTCGTTGGAAATCACCATGCCTATGGCAAGAGGTGTTCTACCTCTGTCTGTACCGGCTCCTGCAATGCCGTGGGGTCCTTCATGTACATTTAAATAATAACCTATGCCATGCCCTGTGCCATGAAGGTAATTGAGACCATGTTGCCACATATTTTGCCTTGCCAAAACATCGAGCTGGGCGCCACAAGTACCTTCGGGGAAAATGGCCCTTGCCAGTGCAATGTGGCCCTTGAGTACGAGAGTATAATGTTTTTGTTGAACTCTATCAGGTTTGGATAGGGCAATGGTTCTGGTAATATCAGTGGTACCACCTTCATACTGTCCGCCACAATCCACCAACAGAATGCCCTCTCTTTTAAGGGTAGCACTGTTTTGCTCATCAGGGTGATAATGGACGATGGCTCCGTTGCCTTTGTAACCTACAATAGCTGTAAAGCTCTCTCCCTGATAACCGGGTTGCTCTGAACGAAATGCCGCAATTTTTGCTCCAAAACCGGCTTCTGTAATGATCTCTATATCCAGATTGTCATCCAGCCATTTAAATGCTTTTACCAACGCTACGCCATCCCGGATCATAGTAGTCCGAATGTGTTCAATTTCGCTGGGTGTCTTTATTCCTTTGGCAATCCTCGCCGGTGAATCTGCCGGTACAATGATGCCATTTATTGCCTTATACAAAGTTGTATTGAGGGTGGCAACTTCCGCCATAAGGTGTGTTTTTTCGCTCATCTGGTTCAGATCACCCACCAAATCTCCATAAGGTTTCAGAGTAATATCATCCATTGCCAAAGCTGAGGCTATAGTCTCATCGATTTTGGATGCATCCACATAAAGGCTCGCACTTTCTTTTCCAATCAATGCATAAGCAACTACCACGGGGTTGAAATCCACATCCTTTCCTCTGATGTTGAACGTCCAGGCAATATCGTCAAGGGCAGTGAGCAACAATAAATCGGCTGATTTGTCTGCCATGGCCTTCCTTATTTCCAGCAATTTTTCAGCCCTGGTCTTTCCGGGATATGGGTCTTTGTGCAAAGAAACAGGGCCTCCGGGCAGAGAGGGTCTGTCTGTCCAAATTTCCGTTATCAGGTCATCGGCCTTTAAACTTATGTCTGATTTTGCCAGCAATTGTTCGTAATAGTCAAATTGACTTTTGGAAATGTCTTCGCCATCGATACAAACTACAGAGCCGGGAGCAAGCTGTGAACAAAGCCATTCAACATGCTCGGGAGCAAACTGGTTTTTCAATTTGAAGAGCCGGATGGAACCACCTGATAACTCTTCTTCTGCCTGCAAAAAATAACGTGAATCTGTCCACAAGCCGGCATCTTGAAGGGTAACTACCACATTTCCGGCCGATCCGGTAAAGCCGCTGATCCATTCCCGATCTTTCCAGCAGGCTGCCGGATACTCACTTTGATGGGGATCAGCACTCGGTACAATAACGGCGTCTACCTTTCTGGCTTTCATTACTTCTCTTAAGGCTTTGACCTTGGCAGTGTTGCTCATGGCTTCTTTTGGTTGTGAAGCGCTAATGTAGGAGGAATTAAAATATATAAAAAATGTAAATATATTACAATTTGTAATAATGGATTAATTAATGAAATTCAACCTGTAAAAGAAATAATAAATACTATGATAGCCGAGTTCAAGCAAGCCCAAATTGAAATCGGACAACTCCAATTTTAACTCCAACCCCAAACGCCTCCCC
>CALJKQ010000282.1 GCA_937973565.1 uncultured Saprospiraceae bacterium
ACGACTTGGCGGCGGCCGGGAGCATGATTCCGCGACGCCGCAACCCGCTCGATCTGTGCGGCGAAACACCGTTCAGCGGGTCGGCCACGAACGGGTCTTCTCCGTCGTCGGGCGTCTGTTCGGCGGCAACGGTCAATACGTGAGCGAGATAGACGGATTTCCAAAATGACCGACGATGAAATTGCCAGTGTGGAAGCCATCGTAAATCAGAAAATCAGGGAAAACATTACAAAAAAGGAAGACCGCAAGCTGCCGATAGAAGCCGCTAAAAAAGCAGGCGCCATGATGTTGTTTGGGGAAAAATACGGTGATGAAGTGCGCATGATTACTTTCGATGAAAACTACTCGATAGAATTGTGCGGAGGTTGTCATGTGCCGGCAACAGGTGTCATCGGTCTGTTTAAAATCACGACAGAATCAGCCATTGCAGCAGGCGTCAGAAGGATCGAAGCCGTCACAGCAGCCGGTGCGGAAACTTATGTAAACGACAAACTCGAAGAACTGGATGCAATTCGTTCTATTTTCAAGTCGCCCAATGTGGTGAAGAGCATTGTTGACCTGCAAGAGGAAAACAAATCGCTCAAAAAGGAGATAGAAAAGCTACAGGCGGATAAAGCAGCCGTACTTCAGCAATCTCTGGCATCATCTGCCAAAGCGATGGAGGGTGTACAATTTGTTTCAGCCCATATCAAAGACATGGATGGAAAAACGGTTAAGAACCTGGCTTATAACTTGTTGGGGGTATTGGAAAACGGAGTCGTTGTCTTTGCCATCGAGGAGGGCGACAAGGTTCAGATCATGGTAGCCATTGCAGAAGGGCTTACCCAATCTACCCAGCTTCACGCCGGCAACATGGTAAAAACCCTGGCTCCCCTGGTAGATGGAGGTGGTGGAGGACAGGCCTTTTTTGCAACCGCCGGTGGCAAGAAAAAAGAAGGCATCGGTGCTGCATTGTCAGAAGCAGAAAAGCTGGTTGCGGGCCTCGCTTCACAAAAGAAATAAGAACCGGCATTTTTCTGTTAAAATGTCGTTATAAATACGTTGACTGACCGTAAATAGCAGTCAGAATTGTTAACTTTGCACCCTCAAAGGAAGTTCATGCCTATGCGTTTTATTATATTGTTGTTAATAACATTTTTGGGATTCTCCTCATGTTCAAATGAATTTCAACTCATTGAAGACAAAGTAGAAACCCCTATCGTTTATGCCTTACTCGACTATGAGGCTCCTTTTCAATATGTGAGGCTGGAAAGGGCATTTGCTTCTCCCACGCAATCTGCCATTGAGCTGGCTAAAAATCCGGATTCCCTGTATTACAAAAACGCAATCGTAAACCTCATCCTCAAAAGAGGGGGCGTAGAACAGACTTTTACTTTGGAAGAGGTTGATGGCAATGATGTAGGTTATCCCAGACAAGACGGTGTTTTTGCCACTGCTCCCAACAGATTGTACAGAATTGCTTCAGACAAACTCAATCTGGTGCCCGGTGATGTAGTGAAGTTGTATATCAACATTGGTGAAGGGGAACCGATAACCTCCGAGACAACCATCATTATCAAAGCCATTTCTACTTTTCCAAGACAAGGCAATTTGGTAGCCTTTTCGCCTACACAGAAAGACAATTTTAAATGGAACCATACAGGCAACTATCCGGGATCCATTTTCAACCTCAAAGCATACATCCATTATACCGAAGTTCAAAATGGGCTTGCTTCCCAAAAGACCCTGGAGTGGAATATAGCACGGAATGTTACCAAAGAGAATTATCTGGCCAGTCCGGGTGAATTTTACAATTTTATGGGATCAAGCCTTGAGAAAAATCCGGCAGTTACCCGCTTTTTTGATGGCATGGATTATTATATCATTTCCGGAGATGAAAACATGGCCGATTTTCTTTCGATTGGTCAGGCAAATACAGGTATTACCGGTAGTGGAGAGATTCCTACTTATTCCAATTTGAGCCGTGGTCTGGGAATTTTTGCTTCCAAGGCTCAAACCATAATATTGGGACTGGGCCTGGCTTCAGGCACTTTGTCTGAGCTTAAAAACAACACGCTAACCAAAGACCTCAATTTCCAGTAACGGTCAGTACTGTCGCCACTTTTCATGCTGAACTTTCCTTTATGGAAAGTCAAATTTGCTATATCCGTTGGATGAGGAACCAAGGATAATAGCACGTCAATGAATTAGGGTTTGATGGTAACAAATTGAGCGGATTGTGGCCCCATATTCAGGATCAAATCCAGGGCACTTACATTGGCAACAAAGCCATGTTTGTCGGAAAAAACTTGTGGGTAGGGCTGGATTTCGCAGACAGGTAACGTTTCTTCCTTAATAAAGTCGGGTGTTGGCACCCAGTGAAGTGTTTTTTTGAAAGCTTTAGCCATCCATTCCAGCGTCTTAAGATTGAAATCAAAAAGAAACTCATTTTTTTGCTCAAGAAGCGGGAATAAAGTGTCTGCGTAATGCTCAAAAAATGGGGCACTGCCATAGCATGACTTTATTGTTTCGCGGTGCTGGCGAAGCCAATCGGCTGTATGGGCAATCTTTACATCTTTAATGTTTTGCTGCTGGTGTTTCCCTTTCTGGAGTGGAATGGAAAGGGTAATAAGGCCATTGGGACCAACAATCCGGTATTTGTTGCGCAAACTCCTTTTCTGATAATTTTCATGGACATCGATGTAGATGACCTCACTATGCCAACAGGCGGCCAGATGGGGAATAGGGGCAAAAGTGGTGGATTTGATGCAGTAGGTCAAAAAAGTATTTTTGCAAAGTTAAAAAAATGTTGAAAGCAGGTGGAATGACGCACGGTTTCTGTACGTCTTTCGTTTTTGTTATATTTGTACTATTCAACAAAGAGTTACATGTCAAAAGAGAAATTTTCATCCGAAATTCAAGCAGCTTATCAGTTTTCTGGTCCTTCCCTCATCCTGGGAGCAGCTATGTTCGAAACGGAAGTATTGAAAGAACATTTTATTAGGATACCCTTAAAAACACTCAACCGTCACGGCTTGATCGCGGGTGCAACAGGTACAGGTAAAACCAAAACCCTGCAAGTGATAGCGGAACAACTTTCTGCGCATGGTGTACCTTCTTTATTGCTGGATATTAAGGGTGATCTTTCGGGTATAGCAGCAATGGGTGCAACCAATCCCAAAATTCAGGAAAGGCACGATAAAATTGGGTTGCCTTTTGTTCCAGACGGTTCACCGGTAGAATTTCTGAGTCTGAGTAATGACAAAGGCTTGCGACTCCGCGCTACGGTAACAGAATTCGGCCCCGTACTTTTTTCGAAAATTTTGGATCTCAACGATATTCAAACAGGGGTAGTTACGCTTGTATTCAAGTGGAGCGACGACAACCAGCTGCCTTTGATTGATCTCAACGATGTGAAAAAAGTACTGCAGTTTTTATCCAATGAAGGCAAAGAACAGATAGAACAGGAGTATGGCAGTATATCCACTACAACCGTGGGCACCATCATGCGTAAGATTGTGGAACTTGAGCAGCAAGGGGCAGAACTCTTTTTTGGGGAACCCTCATTTGATGTAGAAGATTTGGTTCGAGTAGATGAAGACGGCAAAGGGATGATATCCGTGCTTAGGGTTACCGATATTCAGGATAAGCCCAAACTGTTTTCAACATTTATGCTTCAGATACTGGCCGAGATTTATGCTACATTTCCGGAAGCCGGTGACCTCGACAGGCCCAAACTTTGTCTGTTTATTGACGAAGCCCATCTGGTATTCAATGAAGCCAGTAAGGCCTTGTTGGATCAGATAGAAAGCATCATCAAACTGATCCGCTCCAAAGGCATTGGTATCTTCTTTATCACCCAAAATCCTGCTGATGTTCCGGATGCCGTATTGAGTCAGCTGGGTCTCAAAGTTCAACACGCCCTGAGAGCCTTTACCGCCAAAGACAGGAAGGCCATTAAACTCGCCGCTGAAAACTTTCCTATCAGTGAATATTATGCTACCGATGAATTGCTGACATCATTGGGTATTGGAGAAGCCATGGCTACTGCTCTTAATGAAAAGGGCATACCTACGCCGCTGGTGCATGTTTACCTCAGAGCGCCTCAATCGAGAATGGATGTGCTTACCGATGATGAACTGGCGCACCTGATCAGGAATTCAAAAATTGCGGCCAAATACAATCAGGCGCTGGACAGAGAGAGTGCTTACGAAATACTTTCCGGTAAGTTAGAAGAAGCCCAGCAGGAAACTACGCAGGAAGAATTGCGAAAACAGCGCGAAGATTACGATACACCTGCCAGGAGACAAAAGGAAGAAAAATCAACTTTCGAAAAAGTAATAACCAGTTCCACTACACGCCAGATAGGTTCCACCATAGCCAGAGAGCTTACCAGAGGCTTACTGGGTGTCCTGGGAGTTAAGACTTCAACCCGCCGGACCACCAGCAGGAAAAAGTCGCCTTTTTCCTGGTTTTAAGCCAAATAAAAAATTGGGTTGTTGAAAAAATTAGACAAGTTCATCCTCAAAAGCTTTGTTGGCCCATACGTCTTGTCCTTCTTTATTGCGGAGTTCGTACTCATTATGCAATTTCTGTGGAAGTACATAGACGATATTTTGGGTAAAGGCTTTTCTATGCTGGATATCATGGAATTGGTGATGTATTACGCAGCGTCGATTACACCCATGGCCTTACCCATTTCTATCCTCTTGTCTTCTGTAATGGTCTACGGCGATGTTTCGGAGAAATACGAACTATCGAGTATGAAGTCCGCCGGCATTTCCTTGTTGCGCGTGATGCGCCCGGCTATCTTTCTGGCGGTGTCTACTGCACTATTTTCGGTTTTTGCTTCCAATTATGTCAAACCCATTTCCACCTATCAGTTTAAAAAAAGGTTTGACCTCATTCGCAAGCAAAAATCGACGCTATCTATTGAGGAGGGTATTTTCAACAATGAATTCCGTGATATTATTATCAGGGTGGGGAAGAAGGCAAAAAATGACAAAGATGTAAAGGACGTCATTATCTACGACCATTCATTGCCGGATAAGTCGCTGCTCAACATGATCAAAGCAGATTCAGCAGAAATGTTTGCCACCCAGGATGGACATTATTTTGTAATGAATCTTGTGAAAGGAGAGCAATACCAGGAATTGGAGCGCAACCGCAAGGACAACGGACACATGGCCTATCCTCTGGTGAGGACCAGTTTTGAAAAATGGTCAAAGGTCATTGATATGAGCAATTTTTATCTGAGTGAATCTGATCTCAACATCAGCAGAAATCGGGAGGACATGCTCAATACCCTGCAGTTGCTCAAACAGATCGATACCATTAATATCAATATTGATTCGCATAAAAGCAAGGCAGTCCTGAATTACGCAGCTTTCGAAGGCAAGACCATGCTCGATGACAAGACTTATGAAAAACAACTGAATGCATCATTAAAGGATACCGTGGTAAAGAAGGCCGTGGAGTCAAAACAGGTATTTCCGTCTCAAAGAAAGAGGGAAATCCGGCCCTCTACGCCCGGTATAAGTACGGAAAATGCCTATCTGATACAGCGCGAAAAATACAAGCAACTTCATGAAAAAATAAAGCAGAACAACATTGAAAGAAGAAAGCTGAATAAGCCCATCCAGCCCGTGGACCCTAAGGAAAATCAGGGTGGCTTTAAACGTATGCCCAACTATGATTTGTCGAAAGTTAATTCTTTTTATCAGACCTTTGACAGCATTACGCGCAACAACGTGGTATTGAGGGCCATTCCTGCGGTAACCGCCAACATGGATTTGGCCAATGCCGCTTATTACAATGTAGACAGTGCTGTTCACCAAAAACAAATTTACATCCTCAGGCTCGGGCAGCAGTATAGTTTCTCTTTGGTGTGTATCTTGTTTTTGTTTATTGGAGCTCCCCTGGGATCCATCATCCGCAAAGGAGGGTACGGATATCCACTTCTCGTGGCCATTCTCTTTTACATGTTGTTTATCATATCTACCATTGTGGGAGAAAAACTGGTAAAAAGCGACACTTTCCCCGGCTGGTATGGTGCCTGGTTGCCCTGCCTGCTTTTACTGCCTTTTGGCATTTATTTCACCTATCAGGCATTAAATGACGCCAGATTCAGTTGGATCGACAAATTAGAGCAGGTTTTGCTCAAAATATTTAAGCCTTTGGTAACCACAAGCCGGTAGTTTTCGTAAGAATACTGATCAATTTCTTATATTTGTTTAACATTACTTAGTGTCATTTATGGAAGTGACCATTCCAAATCAGGCTAGCAAAGAAAATATCAATACCTGGATCTCACAGATCCATAACGAATTCAAATTGGCGATGTCGATAGATTGCGTCATTTTTGGCTATACAGAAGCTGATCTTTATGTAGCCCTGATCCCCTGTAATATGCCACCTTATGAAGGAGACCTTTCACTGGTAGGCGATCTACTGCACGCCAATGAAGACCTTGATTTGGCAGTAGAAAGGATCTTATGGGAACGAATTGGGCTTCGCAATGTCTATTGTGAACAGGTCCAGACTTTTAGTAAGTTGGGCAGGCACCCGCTGGGCAGGGTGGTAACGGTTGCGTATTACTCGCTCATCAAAGTGGAGGATTATAAAAAAAGCGCGCCACCGGATTGCCCGCTGGTTTGGAAAAAGGTGGATGATGTAGGCAAGCTGGCTTTTGACCACAATGATATTTTTGAATTGTGCCTCGAAAAATTACGACGCCAGCTGCGGGAGCATCCTGTGGGATTTAGTTTGCTGCCGAAGAAGTTTACCCTCAACCAACTGCAACAATTGTATGAGGTAATTTTGAACATTTCTTTTGATAAAAGAAATTTCAGAAGAAAACTCAAAGTACTGGATGCCATCAGAGATACAGGCGAAGTGGAAAGAGATGTAAGGCACCGTCCGGCCAAACTTTATTCTTTTGATGTGGAAAGATTTGAAGCATCACCCAAAAATGCCTTCATGTTGCCTTAAAAATTTAAATAAAAAAGGGTCGGAAATTTCCGACCCTTTTTTGTGATCTGTACATGGGAGCTCTTAGTTGAGCTGTGCATTGATTTTTTCTGCCAGATTGGCTTTGGTAGTAGTACCAACGTGTTTGTCAACTACCTGACCGTCTTTTATAATAAGGATGGTGGGAATAGAACGAATTCCGTATTGCATTGAAATCTGCGGGTTCTCGTCAACGTTTACTTTTCCGATTTTCACCTTTCCTTCAAAATCTTTTGCAAGGTCTTCTACGATGGGACTGATGAGTCTGCAAGGACCACACCATTCTGCCCAAAAGTCAATTACAGCAACACCTCCTGATAAAGCGGTTTCCTGGAAGTTTGCATCTGTGAATTCTAATGCCATTGTCTTATTTGTTTGATAATTTTTTGTAAATATATAACTCTTCAAACACCCGTAAGGTGACAAAAGTTGCAAACCGGAATTGGGAAGTTTATTAATGCTATGTTAAATGACCGCTAGCCGACAAATTGGAGAACCCGCAATCAGGCTCCTGCTTTGACTTCACCGGCCAAAGGAATCTGATCCAACATGGTCTTGATCTTGTCTCTGTGCTGGAAGAAATTTGGCAATTCTGATTCCGGCATCGGTTTGGCAGGTTGGAAAACCTCTCTCAGGTGGTTGACTTGTCTGCCGTTTTTCCAGAAGCGGAAGCACACGTGCGGTCCTGTTGCCAATCCCGTAGAACCTACATAACCGATGGTTTGTCCTTGTCTGACACGACTTCCTCTGCGTACACCCTTGGCATAGCCCTGCATGTGAAGGTATTGGGTTTGGTAAACTTTGTCGTGTCTGATTTTTACATAACGGCCATTATTACCGGTATAAGCCGCTTCTTCAACCACACCGTCGGCTACAGCCCTGATGGGGGTGCCATAAGGAGCCGCATAATCTGTACCCAGGTGAGGGATGGTCTTGCGACGAATAGGATGGAACCTTCTCATATTGAAGCCGGAAGAAATTCTTGTGAATTTTACCGGTGATTTGAGGAATGCGCTTCTGGCAGGTCTTCCCTGGTAGTCATAGTAACCATTGAATTCTCCATTTTCGTAGTAAACAGAGTAGAAGTCGCCGGCTTCGTTTTTGTAATACGCTCCAATCAACCGACCCATGCCGATCTCCTGACCGTCAATGTATTTTTTCTCAAAGACCACTTTAAACTTGTCGCCTTTCTGGGTGTGGTAAAAATCCACTGAAGAGGCAAGGGCGTCTTCCATTTTATCGATGATAGCAGGATTGACACCTTTTTCTGAAAGTGTATTCCACAGGCTGGTTTCAATTTCTCCGGATGCAGTTTCTACGCATGTTTCAAAAGCTCTTTCATACAGATTGATTGAAACACTGTCTCTAAGGTCATAAACTACATAGTGAAGTGGACTTGGCTCATAAACCAGGGCACATGCGTTGCTGCAGCTGTCCTGACGAACGATGTGGTATTCTCTGCCTGGTCTGAGATTGGTCACCTTGAATATATCTTTGGCTTTTTGCTCCAGCAAGTGGATTACGTCACCACCAATGCCATGTTCTGAAAGAATTTCTCCCAAAACTTCGCCTTTGTTGACTTTGTAGGTAGAAAGGTGGTAATTGCCTGTATCAAAACCAAAAATAACGGGATTGTTTTTGTCTTGTACGATGGATTCAGCAATGCCAAAATGTTGATTAGCAATACTTTCAATTTTTTTATAGCCGGATATCAGTGTTAGTGCCAGCAGGCAGGACATCAAAATATCCACCCTTACAGCTGACTTTTTTTGCTGTATCTTTTTTTTGTGCACGGTTTCAGTTTTAAATTGTAATATTCGCTAACCGCGCAAAGATAGCCCATGTGGGCAGGGAATTTTGTTTTCAATTTGTTATCGAAATCTTAAAATACCCGATTTCTTTGCCGACGCAAAATAAGCACAATCTCCCAAAGCGAACCAATTTTTATATTCTTTTTTCGAAAATTACAAACAATTCATTGCCAAATCTCGGTGGAATCGAATTATACGCATCAGAAATTTCTTTAATATGAAATTTTTCACCAAATAATATTTCGTATTCATCCCTGGTTCCCCCAAACGGTGGGCCTGCTTTCTCAAAATGACTCTTAAAAAGTACGCCTGCTACCTTACCGCCGGGCTTGAGCAGTTCATAGCTTTTTTGCACGTAATCCGGCCTTAACAAAGGATCCAGTGCACAAAAAAAGGTTTGCTCAACGATTAGGTCAAATGCACCTTTCAGGTCAAAAAAGTTGCCGTGAATGGTTTTAACAACTGCATGCCCGGCAAATCGTTTAAGGGGTTCAGCGGATAAGTCGCAGACTGTAACTTGGCTAAAGTTTTTATTGGCCAGGTAATCCGCTTCATAGGCATTGCCGGCACCCGGTATTAAAATGTGAAGGTCTTTGGAGGAAAGCTGATCAAAATATTCGGTTAGGGGCGGAGTTGGCATGCCTACATCCCAGCCGGTTTCCCTGTTTAGGTATCTTTCAGTCCAATATTGTTCTCCAAGGTTTTCCTTATTCATATTCTGCCATTATTTTTACAGTTCATACCAAAGATAGTGACAATTAATTGCAGAGGAAAATTGCTCGACCTTAGCAGACCTAAGGTAATGGGTATTTTAAATATAAACAGCGACTCCTTTTTTGAAGGAAGCAGGGTAGATACGCCGGAAATGGCTGTTGAAAGAGCACGTAAAATGTTGGAGGAAGGAGCAGCCATCATCGATGTTGGGGCTATGTCTTCCAGGCCGGGTGCTCTATTGTTGGATGCTTCTGTTGAATGGCAGATGCTGGAAACCGTCATTCTTCCATTGCTCAACTTGGAGGGTATATTGGTGTCTGTAGATACCGTCTGGTCAGAGACGGCACACAAAGCACTGGAGGCAGGCGTGCACATCATTAATGACATTAGTGCATCCTCTATTGATGAATCCATGATGGAAACCGTTGCATCTTTTCCCGATGTACCCTACATCATGATGCATATGAAAGGAACACCGGAAACGATGCAAAGTCAGACCGATTATAAAAATTTGATGATGGATTTGATGGTTTACTTTGCCCGGAAACTGAGGCAAGCTTCGGCTTTGGGCATCAGGGATGTGGTCATCGATCCGGGCTTTGGTTTTGCGAAAACAAAGGAACAAAGCTTTGAAATATTAAGTAAGCTCAGACAACTTTCCATCTTTGATAAAGCTATTCTTGCGGGACTTTCCCGAAAAAGCATGTTGTACAAAACCCTGAATGTAAACCAAAATGAGGCCTTGAATGCCACAACAGCCGCCAATACAATTGCCTTGGTCAATGGTGCCCGTATCCTGCGCGTGCATGATGTTAAACAAGCCGTAGAAGCGGTAAAGATTTTTGAAATGACTTATGCCTGATTAAAATGTTGGGCAGAAAGCGTCTGCGTTTTCGTATTGGCCGAAATAGTTGAGCGAGATCTCAAATGTACTCATACCAAAACGATCGTTGAATAAATCTGAGGTATTGTAGTCATAAGATAGCCCAAGGTTTAAACCTTTAAAGTCGTAGCCAACAATGAGCATCACCGCTTCCAGAGCCGTACTGTTGAGTCGGTTGGAAAAACGAAGACCCGGGCCAAAATAGAATTTTTTACCCTCGGATCTTGGATTTTTATACGTAAACAAAGTGCTTAGCACGTACATTTTGTGCTGATCCTGGCTCATGTATAAAATACGGGGTTGAAATGAAAATGCATCTGACGTAGGCAAAGAATAGGAGGCATGCACTGACCACCTGGGATCCAAAAAAGCTTCGGTGTTTACATCCTTGTCCACAAAATCTTCTTTACCAAAAAAAGATATGTTGGGCGAAGTGACGTGGAATACGCTGATGCCGGCATTAAATTCTCTGTCGGAAGTGGATGTATAGGAATAATCAATGCCCAGACTCATATCAAAAAAGCCGATGTTGTTGCCGGGGAGCAATTCAAGGGTTTCGTTTGAGTAAGCATCAATGGCGTTGAACTGGTCGCCAAAAGTAAGGTCTTCATAGTTCAACGACTTCTGGAAAATGGCAGCCTGGTAACCAATACCTATGTATTGTTTGGTTTTTTTATCCAGCAACTTGTGGTAAGATCCGGTAAGGGCAATCTGTGTTGTATTGAGATCGTACTTACTGATCTGATCCGAAAAAAACATAATGCCCAGGGCGGCAATATCGGGGTCGCGCTTACCTACCATGAATTTGCTTTCGCCGGTGGCAGTAAAGGTAGCATAAGGTCTGTCAATGGCGGGTCTCCATTGATCGCGGTAATTCATTCCTACTTTAAAAAGTCCGTTAAAGTTTCCTACAAGAGCGGGATTTACATAGGCCGGTACCTGGTAGTATTGCGTAAAATGGGCATCCTGGGCTTGCAGGCTGGTTAGGGCTATAAAGACAAATACCAGCGATCGAAAAGCCATCTTATAGGGTGTAAAATTCATGCGACAAAGCTATGCAATTGTTTGTTTTGGTCAAAATAAAGTCATTTGAAACTGTCTGAAGGTATACAATCTACAGCCATGGCTGCACGTTGAAAGTAAAAAAGCCTCGATTTGACCATTTTTCAAGCTAAAACGCCCAAAAAATCAAGATTATTGGTCAAATGCGTAAAAAAAAATCAAAATAACATATTAGAAATATTTTTAATATGTTATCTTTGCACTATCAATACCAAAATCGATTAATCATGCAGCGACTGATGTTGTGGGTGCTACTTTTTGCTACCTCATTGGGCTTATCTGCCAAAAGTTTTCAGCCTTATTTTCATTCGGTAAAAATCAAAAGTGGCGATGCCATTTCAACCCTGCTGGCCAGGTACGAACTGTCTGCCAATACCTGTAATGTGGATAAGTTTTATGAACTCAACGAGATGAAGAGGGGAGCCAAGCTCCTGGCGCACAAAGAATACAAGTTGCCCATTAAAGTATTTTACTACAACGGAAAGAGCATTCGTTCTACGCTGAAAATGGATGATGTAGAAAGTGCGCTGGAAATTCAAAAGTACAATGAAAGACTGCATAAAAAAGGGCTGCGCAATTCGTCTTTTAAAGAAAGCCGCAAGCTTTGGGTTCCCTTCCACAAGTTGGGTTGCGACTCCAAAGAGGAGGAAGCACCTGTTGCCATGGAAGTAAAGAATTCCTCTAAGAAAAATGATAAAATCAAAGCAGTACCTGAAAAAGTAAAAGAAGAGAAGGCGGAAGTTGCCGTGAAAGTAAAATCCACATCCGGCAAAGGTGCTTCGAAACCCAATGGAAAATTTGAAGATCACGAGATCTTTGGTGAAAAGTACAGAGCTGTCAATATGTTTGACGATCAGCTGGCCGGACAGGTTTTTTACATCTCCAGCGGTCACGGCGGGCCTGATCCCGGCGCTCAATGCACAGATCTGGCGCATACATTATGCGAAGATGAATATGCTTACGATGTGTCTTTGCGCTTGGCCAGAGACCTTATCCAGCATGGTGCTACCGTACATATGATCATTCAGGATGAAAACGATGGTATCAGAGACGATGCATTTTTGGATTGTGATAACGACGAAAATTGCAATGGAAAAAGTTTACCGTTGAGACAACTCGACAGACTGAAGCAGAGAGCAGATCATATCAATCGTTTGTATAAAAAATACAAAAAGCAGGGTGTCAAAAAGCAGACCGCCATCATGATTCATGTGGATTCGAGAAATGAAGAACAAAGGCAGGATGTCTTCTTCTACCACTATGGCACGGATAAGGATTCGAAAGACCTGGCATACAATATGCAGGCAACCTTCGAAAGCAAGTATGATCAGTTTCAAAAGGGTAGAGGATACAAAGGTTATGTAGATAACCGGGGACTTTACATGCTCAGAAAAGTAGATCCAACAGCGGTTTACGTTGAATTGGCCAACATCAGAAACAAAAGCGACCACATCAGACTCATGGAGTACGCCAACAGGCAAGCCCTGGCCAATTGGCTGTTTGAAGGCCTTACGGGAATACAATAACGTGGCATGCCCAAGTCATTCTTAGCTTTATTTTTGCTCACCCTTGCCAATGTGTTTATGACTTTGGCCTGGTATGGTCATCTGAAATTTCATGAGTACAAATGGTTTGCCAAGCTGGGCATTTTAGGCATCATAGTGATCAGCTGGGGCATTGCTTTTTTTGAATATTGTCTGCAAGTACCGGCTAACCGCATCGGCTATGCCGGCAATGGAGGCCCTTTCAATTTGTGGCAACTCAAAGTTATACAAGAGGTCATTACCCTGGTGGTCTTTACCGTGTTTACTACCTGGGTTTTTAAAAACGAGCAGTTTAGATGGAATCATGCCATCGGTTTCGGTTTTTTGGTGCTGGCCGTTTTTTTTATATTTAAAAAATAAACAAGGATAGAAAAATTACATATCGGCAGACATGGTAATGATAACGCTGGTGCCGTTGCTGTTTTCTTCAGACTTGTCTATAATCTCAAATGTAATGGGTGATCCTGTCTTTTGTTC
This sequence comes from uncultured Saprospiraceae bacterium, assembly GCA_937973565.1. Classification (GTDB taxonomy): domain Bacteria; phylum Bacteroidota; class Bacteroidia; order Chitinophagales; family Saprospiraceae; genus JADKBO01. Next base: position 13,479 of record CALJKQ010000282.1, read on the forward strand.
CAGAAATTTCAATCTTTCTTTGGTAATGTTCATACCCAAAGATTTTCCTTTGAGGGTTCCGGTACTTTTTTGGGTCTGACTTTTATCAAAGCCAATGCCATTGTCATCAATGGTAACTTTCAGACATCCCTCGCTTAACTCAAATTTCACTTGAAGTTTGCCTTCGTTATCACTGGGAGCAATTCCGTGCCATACGGCATTCTCTACGATCGGCTGCAATAGCATGGTTGGTATCCAGGTATTTTGTGTATCGAGTTCCGGATCCACTGCAATCTCGTAATTGAGTTTAGACTCCATTCTCATTTTTTCGGTTTCCAGGTACAAAGTCAAAACCTGAATTTCTTCGTCGAGAGTGATAAAAGATTCATTGATGTTTTCCAGGTTTTTTCTCAATAATCTGGAAAATCGGGTTAGATAATTATTGGCTTTCCTGGAATTGCCGGCATTGATTTCCTGTTGGATGGCGCTCAGTGAATTGAAAACGAAATGCGGATTGATCATAGCCTGAAGCGATTTTAATTGCAGACGGTTAATCTCCTGTTCGTAATTCAATTTAGTTTGTTGTTCTTTTTTTAGCTTTTTGATTTTATTTACATAGTTAATATACAGACTGGTGAGGATGCCGCCGCCCAATAAGGTATAAAACCACCAGGAAAGATAAAAAGGTCTTTGCACTTCAAATTGGTATTGAATTACCCGGCTCCATTGACCCTTGTGGTGCCTGACCCGTACCTGAAGCAGGTATCGACCTGGCACGAGTGCATTGAGTTCAAGTTGAGGAAAGGCAAGGCTTTGCCATCCACCTGTATTGATTTTATACTCATATTGAAGGCTGTGGGGTGTAGAAAATGTGGGTGCCGAAAATGAAAAGGTCACGTGCCTGTCGGAATAAGGCAACTTAAGTGGTTTTTGCATATCGGTTGGTTTCCCTTTGTAAATAATATCTGTTAAGTAGATATTGGGGGGTATCAACGGCAATTCGTTGGTCGAATGTCGATCAAATACATAAATACCGTTGAGCGAGGCAGCGTAAATGCTATGTTCGTTTACGAATACATCGTTTACTTGTTGGGGACCATTCATCAATGCGGTACTCGGCTGTGAAACCACCCATTTACCTGAAATGTGTTTGGTTAT
>CALJKQ010000283.1 GCA_937973565.1 uncultured Saprospiraceae bacterium
CCTGGATATTGGTCCTCTGGCTGTAAAGGCTTTCTGCGATGTAATTGCTGAGTCCAAAACCATTGTATGGAATGGCCCTATGGGCGTATTTGAATTTCCCAATTTTGCCAATGGCACACTATCGGTAGCCCATGCTGTGGCACAGGCAACGAAAGCAGGTGCATTTTCATTGATCGGTGGCGGAGATTCCGTTTCCGCTATAAATAAGGCTGGTCTGGAAAATGAGGTAAGTTATGTTTCCACCGGAGGTGGAGCCATGCTTGAAATGTTGGAAGGAAAAATTCTGCCCGGCGTAGCCGCCATAGAAGAAAACTAAAATATCTATGTTTGGATCACGCCCGGATTGAATTTTTCGATTGGGGCGTGATCTGCCATAGTGATGCCCAGGGATATGAAATTTCTTGTGGCCCTGGGATCAATGATCGCATCAACCCATAGTCTCGAAGCCGCGTAATAGGGAGTCGTCTGACTCTCGTATCTTTGTTTGATTTCTTCGTACAATTCCATTTCGGCTTTTGGATCCGGTGCACTTCCTTTTGCTTTAAGTGAGCTGACTTGAATCTGTGTCAACACCTTGGCAGCCTGGGCTCCACCCATTACGGCTATCTTTGCCGTTGGCCATGCCACAATTAATCTTGGATCGTATGCTTTACCACACATGGCGTAATTGCCTGCTCCGAAGGAATTGCCTACAACAACAGAAAATTTGGGAACTGTACTATTGGCAACAGCATTTACCATCTTAGCTCCATCTTTGATAATACCGCCGTGCTCTGATTTCTTTCCCACCATAAAGCCCGTTACGTCGTGTAAGAAAACCAGCGGAATTTTTTTCTGATTGCAGTTTAAAATAAACCGGCAGGCTTTATCGGCTGAATCGCTGTATATGACACCACCGAATTGCATTTCGCCTTTCCCGTTTTTGGTGACCAGTCGTTGATTGGCAACAATACCTACGGCCCAGCCATCTATCCTTGCATAGGCGCAAAAGATGGTTTTCCCATAGTCTTCTTTATATTCCACCACCGAATCACTATCCACAATACAGGATACCAGATCTTTGATGTCGTACGGCTTGTTCACTGCTGATGGATATATGCCCATGATATCCTTGATATCCCTGGCAGGAGCTTGTGCTTTGATGCGGTCGATTCCCGAACGAGGGGTATGGCCCAATTTTCCGACAATTTCTCTGATTTTATCCAGACAGCTTTTATCATCCTTCATCCTGTAGTCGGTTACACCGCTGATTTCGCTATGGGTCTGCGCCCCTCCCAGCGTCTCTTGATCTACATCTTCTCCAATGGCAGCCTTTACCAGATAAGGGCCGGCCAAAAAGATTGAACCGGTACCTTCAACGATCAGGGCTTCATCCGACATAATGGGTAAGTAGGCTCCGCCTGCAACACAGCTACCCATCACGGCAGCAATTTGTACAATACCTTTGCTACTCATGACAGCGTTGTTGCGGAAAATTCTGCCAAAATGTTCTTTGTCCGGAAAAATTTCATCCTGCATGGGAAGATACACACCTGCACTATCTACCAGATAAATGATGGGAATATGATTTTCCATAGCTATTTCCTGTGCTCTCAGGTTCTTTTTACCTGCCATGGGAAACCATGCACCTGCTTTTACGGTAGCATCATTTGCCACGACCATACATAGTCTTTTCTGGATGTAGCCCAGCACACAAACAACCCCTGCTGCAGGACAACCACCTTCGTCTTCATACATGCCATAGGCCGCGAAGGCCCCCATCTCAAAAGATTCACTGTCTTTATCCAAAAGATACTGAATCCTCTCTCTTGCGGTGAGCTTTCCTGCTTCGTGTTGTTTTTGTATTCTGGTCTGCCCACCTCCCTGTTGAATGGTTGCGAGCTTGTAGTTGACCTGGGCACAAAGTTGTCCCATAAAATCTTCATTCTGATTAAAGGTCAGATCCTGTTGCATACGCTGCTTTTTTTCGAAAATTGAATCCCTTATTTACCGCTGCATTGTTTGATCACTCGCTGGTGATTCTCTACATAAGCAGCATCATTTTCCTTCATTGCCAATGCAAGTCCAGCTTGCGCATCAGCCAGAGCGATATCGCACTTACCCAATTTTGCAGCAATCTTGGCTCTTACGTAATAAGTCCAGTATTGTTTGTCCATTTCAACCAGTTTATTGGCCCATTCAAAAGCCTGATTGAGATCCTTGTTGTTTTCATAATAGTAATTGGCAGCATCGTAGTATGTATCTGAAGTTACCTCTGCCGCTTTTGTCTTTTCTGCTATTTCTTTCATGATGTTTTTATCAGCATCATGACTGATTTTAACAGGCACCATTGTTTTTTCCCATTTAATGAACATTTCGGCACTCGTTGGTCCGGTAGTTTGAAAGCCAATGGTAAATTGTTCTTCAGCAACACTGAGTTGACTTGCCGTTACGTTGACGCGCAATACATCTTCAGCTTCCTTGTAATTGTAGGTACCCCATTGATTGGGATTGGATGAAAGGATAATGGTCCAGGTCTGTTCGCCCGGTATGCTTACCATGCCATAAGTACCTGCTTTAACCTCTTTTCCCTCCAACATAATATCTTCAGAAATGGTGAGGTTGGGGATTTTGTTCGCACCTGTTCTCCAGACCTTGCCATAGGGTATAAGTTTACTGCCCATCATTTGCCTTCCTTTCAACATCGGACGGCTGTAATCAACGGTAACTTTAGATAAACCAACAACCTGACTCACACTGGCTGAAGGACTGGCCGCCGGTGTATTAATTTGTGCATTTATATCCTGATAACCACCCAAAATGGCTATAAACAGTAGGTAAATTAAGTTTTTCATTTTTTTCTTTCAAATATAGTGAATACTTGCAAGAACAGTATAAAAAGGCATTGGTTCATCCCTGATGAGTCAAATGTAACGACACGATAGGATTGTTGGTCAGGAAAAATTGCCTTACCTTTGCCCAAAATGCAAGCTATGGTAAGCGTAAGCTCAGAAATAGGAAAGCTAAAAAAAGTAATCGTTCACAGACCTGACAGGGGAATCTCTCGCATTACCCCAAAAAGGGCTACAGAGTTGTTGTTTGATGATATTGTGTATGTGCCGCAAATGATGGATGAGCACGATACATTTACCGATGTTTTGGATGAGTTTGTGGGTCAGGACAATGTTCATGAAGCCGAAAAATTGATTTTAGAGGCATTGAATGCCGATCCTGATAAAAGGGAGGAACTCATCAACAGAGCCGTGCAATACGAAGAATTGCCCAGCAGTGATGCCGATGCGCTTAAGTCTATGGACAATGAAACCTTAACGCAGGTGCTGGTAACCGGGTATCAGCAGGAAGATGACCATATTTATTTTGACCCTATTCCCAACTTTATTTTTACAAGGGATATTGCCGTAGCTGTAAATGATCATGTAATCATTACCAAAGCTGCCAAAACGGCCAGGTTCAGAGAAAATTTGCTTACCCGATTTATTTTTGCAGCCCACCCTCTGTTTGCAGAAACCAATTCCCAATCGAAGGTTATCAATCTCAATGACCTCAATGCATTTCCGCCCTCCAAAATGGGACAATCCGTAAGCATGGAAGGGGGTGATGTTATGATTTTAAATGAAGGATATTTGTTGATTGGCTGCAGTGAAAGAACCACCGAACATGCTATTCACTCGCTCAAGGAAGTACTTTTTGACAGAGGCGTGATCGACAATGTGGTTCAAATCAACATTCCGGATGACAGATCATACATGCACATTGATACGTTGTTTACCCGGATACACACCAACGATATTGTGTGTTTTAAACCCATTGTTTACGACGGCAATAGCAGTAATGTTAAAGTTTACAGACGGGATGGTGGCTCGGCAGAATACGATTCAGTAAAGAATTTCATCTGGTCGGAAATTAATCCTGATATGCGTTTTATTTTCGCCGGAAACGGAGTCAGCCCTTACCAAGAAAGAGAGCAATGGACGGATGGATGTAATCTAGTAGCGGTTAAGCCCGGAGTAGCCATTACCTATGACCGTAATCCAAGGACTGAGGTAGCGTTTAAAAATGCTGGATACAATGTCATCACTGCTTATGATTTTCTTGAAAAGGTAGAGGATGGTGCCATCAATGTCAATACATTGGACAATACCATTATTACCATACCCAGCAATGAATTGTCGCGGGCAAGAGGAGGATCACACTGTATGACTTGTCCAATTATTCGTGAATTGGCTTGATAATCAATCAGTTTTACATAATGGAACTTTTTAGTGCCAAGAGGTGTTAAAGAGGTAATTACTACATATTGGGGTTGACTGGTATCGACAGGGAATGCCAATGGTAAGTAAGCATGCCGGAGCACGATTGCTCACTCCGCAATAAATGGTGATCAAACAATGATTGGCGAATCTAACTTCGCATTGGCTGCGTAATCTAGGATTATAAAGCCTTTAAGCCTCCAGCTTGACGCCTGATACACAGCTGGCCGCTTTCAACTCTTCAGGATAGGGAAATCAAATGCCTCTATGAGATTCCGAAACAACAGAGGATCGGCAATTGCAACGCTGCCTGTATGCTGAGCGAAAGCCTAAAAACTGAGTACAGGATAAGCATGTAGAAAGCTTATGATTGCTTCATCTGGACGGGAGTTCGAATCTCCCCAGCTCCACAAAAACAAAGCCGCTTTTTTAGCGGCTTTGTTTTTTTTAATGACTTCTGTTGGTCTTAGGTAAATAATTTTTGCCATTTAAAGTTCTTTTCTCGGTTAATCTTGCGCAAAATAAGAACCCTTCCAGCCACTATTTCCTCTTTTATTTCAGTCCTGCTTTTCAAGTGTAAAAAAAATTTCAAAAAAATTTGAAAAAGAGTAGGGGTATACCCTTGATTGCTTTGTCTGAAAAGTAACTTACACAACACAATATTATAACCATGTTAATGACAGCTCATTTTCTGACTGAGTTTCAGAGTCTAAGATTTTTTGATGCCCTGCGCGATGAAGAAAAAATGTATTTAATGGCCAATTCGAGGGTGATCTCAGATCAAGGAAGTTCAAACCTCATTTACGCGAAAAATACCCCCTGCAGTTTTGTTTATTTTGTAGTAGAAGGGTCCGTAAAGGTTTCGAATCCTGAAGATGACAGAGAACACATC
>CALJKQ010000284.1 GCA_937973565.1 uncultured Saprospiraceae bacterium
TATGTTTGGCTACACGGGAAGTGCTCCTTATTTAGATCCATTGAATGTATATTTTTCCAATGAAGCCGGAATTACAGTGCAATCTGGTAATGTGCTCGAAATATATAATATGGTCGCAGAAGCCTGCGATGTATGGGAAGGCATTGAAGTTGAGGCCGGGGCAACGATGAATGCTGAATTGTTGTCATTGAGTGATGCCAATATTGGTATAAAGCTGCTTGATGAAGCCGAGGGTTCCCTCAGATCTAGTATTCTTAAAGACAATTATACAGGATTGATGATAGAGGATTATGCAGTTTTGGCGGATTTTAACGATATTGAATTTTCTGATTCGGAAATTGGTGTGTATCTCAATCATGCTCATGATGTACAATTGATATCTGCAATTCCCGAGGAAAAAACTATTTTTAAAAGATGTAACAAGGGCATATTTTCATGGTTTTCCGAGGATATAGAAGTAATGGGTAATAAATTTGAATCTATGGGAAATGGCAGTATAAATGATTTTACAAGTGGAGGAGTTGTGTCGGTAAGATCGAATCTCCTTATATCTGGCAATGATTTTTCAATATCTGGAATAGGTTTATCATCATACAATGATCAATTATATGATGCTGCCAGGAATAATTTTAGTGATAATGGGTTGGGTATAAGGATTGAAAACAACAGAAATGAAATGTTTATTTCAGAGAACACCATAACAGGAGAAAAGGGGATTTACAACAAATTGGGAAGACAACCTAATTTTAGGGATAATCATATCAACAATTTCGATCGTGGTTCTGGGTTTTCCTATGGAATTTCTTCCAATTTCACGGCTTCACCTTTGTTGAGTTTGAATTATGTGTATTCATCCAATTCACAGGGAGGAGCCATCTTTAATAAGTGCAATTCAGGATATGTATATAATGAAAATTATTTTTCATTATTATCCCAATCTGAAAGGCAATCCTGCATCGAGCTGAATGGAGGCATGGGGCATCAGGTTTATAACAATCATTTTGATGCAACCACTCCTTCTCCTTTTACGGAGGCATTTGGTTTAAGAGCTTCTGCCGGCGGTGTGGGTTCTGTGTTTTGCAACGATTTCTTTCAGATTGAGGAGGCCATTGTAGCCGAACACGGCCAGACCGACCTTGAGCTTAAAACCAATAATCTTTACGATACCAGAGTAGGCATTAAAATAGATAAAAGTGTTTTGGGCATCCAGACCCACCATGGCAATTTATTTACCGGGCCGTTTGGAGATTTGGCATTATTGGGTGTTGATTTGACACTATTGCAAGTTGCTAACAGCCAATTCATTGTCAATGGCAATGTGAATTCAGCCCATGTACCATTGCCAAGCCAAGTATCACCAGCTGCGCTGAGAGATGTTCAAAATAATGGAACTGCACAAACCTGTTCAACGATTACTTTTACTATGTCACCTAGAGACAGGCTCTTATCATTGTGTAATTACATCAACTCCATTAGAAACGACAACACTTTGGATCCAATCAGGAAAAAGAACTTGCTTGCCTTTTATTATAGATTGCTGGCCAAGTATTTTCCTGAGGTAAACAAGCCTTATTGTGTTAATCAATTTATTACCGCATATACCAATAGCAATATTGAGAGGATGAATACAGTAGAGGCTAAAATTGACTTGTTGTTAGCCCCACAGGATGTTAGCCAAACTCTTAGAGACAACCACAAACTTGCCCTATCTGCATATCTGGATGCTATAGAAAGCAATAGCAATGTGGCTGTCATGAGAAACAATTATTACACAGCGTCCAATGCGCTGGAAGGATCTTTTGTGGATCGTACAAACGTAGAAACCCAGTTGATGCAGGATATAATGTCCGAAATAAATGCTTTTGTGCCGGAAGACAGCTACGAAGAGGCCTGGCTTACCGTACAATTAGCCTTCGTAAAGATATTTAGTGAGCTTAAGCTGAATGGCTCAGAAATGACTGCATTGCAGGAATTGGCTGCTTTGTGCCCAACCGACTATGGTGATGTGGTTTATGGAGCCAGGGCTTTGCTTTCTGACTTAGATAAAACAAGGTATGAATTGGCAGAATGTATGCCGGATGCACCTCGAAAGGAGAATAGTAAAGAAAAACGCGAAAGTTCTTTATTTATTATGCCTAACCCTTCTTCTTCTTTTGTTGAATTAAATTTGTACACAGAACATGCATTGTATTCTATAGAGGATGTTACCGGCAAAAGTATTGTGGAAAATAAACCTTACATAAGAAAGGAGAAAATCGATGTTAGTAATTTAAAAACGGGTATGTATTTTATTAAAATCTATGAAAATGGAGTGGAATCAACACATAAGTTGATAAAAGTCGAATAATTTTATTTACCGTAGTCCTTCAAAGAATTTTGCTTTGAAGGACTATTTTATTTTATGTATATGAGGTATTTTATAATTATTATATCATTTTTTTTACATCCATATTTATGGAGCCAGAAAAATGATTATAATTGGACATGGTCAGGGTATGCCGTGAATGACACCGTATTAAGAGGTAATTTTTTAAATTTCAATAATGGGTTTAGGATTTTAACCGATACTCCGGTCAATATTAAAATTGGTCAAGCAAATGCCAGCATCAGTGATGTTGAGGGCAATCTATTGTTTTATTTTAACGGTTGTAGAATAGCCGGCAGAGATCATCAACTGATTGAAAATGGAGACAGTATTAATTATGGAAATGCATTGAAACTCATCGCAGGTGAGGGTTGTCTGTATGGATATACAGGTCACCAGAACTCCATGATTTTGGAGGATCCATATGCCAATAATAAGTATTACTTATTGCATCATACCTGGGAAAGAATGGTGGTAGGTGGGTTTAATTCTATTGAACTCACAAAGTTTAATTACACTTATGTGGACATGAACGAAAACAATGGAAAAGGAAGGGTGACAGCAAAAAATGTACTGATCCTTCAAGATACTTTAAACTCCGGGTACCTACAGGCTGTAAAGCATACCAATGGAAGAGATTGGTGGATAGTAGTTATAGATGCCAACAATGAAGATGACAAGGCACCGGACAATAAGTACTACTTTTTTCTATTGGATGAAAGGGGGATTAATTTGCATCATACGCAACTTATTGGGCCAATATTTGATAAATATACTTCAGCAAGTGGTACAGCAAAATTTTCCCCTGATGGAAATAAATATGTCCTTCATAATTTTAGAAATGGATTGTGGTTTTTTAATTTTGACAGGAGCAGTGGTTTGTTTAGTAATTTGGATTATTATCCAATATTCAGAAAAAACTATTTTAATGGAGTTGAGTGGTCTGCAAATGGCAGGTATCTATATACGAGTGCTACTGATTCCCTGTTTCAATACGACACCTGGGCAGTTGACATTGGAGGTACCGAGACCCTGGTAGATGTATGGGATGGCACCCTGGATCCATTTGAGACGCACTTTGGTATCATGCAGCGGGGTCCGGATTGTAGGATTTATATAAGCAGTATTAGCAGTACACGGAGCATCCATGTAATAAACAATCCAGATGAACCTTTTCCGTTTTGCAATTTTGTACAAAATGATTTAAAACTAGTAGCAAGCACGGGTACTATCAGCATGCCAAGTTTTCCTAACTATCGTCTTGACTCAGCACCGGTCTGCGATCCTGGGATCGTTGTTTCCTCCAAGGAAATCGAAGATTTGCCCAAAATTGATATCAAAGTATATCCCAATCCTGCCACCGATCTATTTTATGTTGAATCGTCTTATCAATATCAGGATGTAATGGTTGAGATTCTTGATATGAGCGGTAAAATATGTTGGCGGGGGCAACACCAAAAAACTATGCGTTTTAGTGTTACAGATTTTTTGGATGGGGTATATATGGTGGTGATGAAAAAGGATGGTTTGGTCATTGGGGCGGAGAAGCTGGTGATAGGTAGTAGGTAGTTTTATGTTCAATTTATAAACGATTAGAATTTCACTAAATGCGGTTGGCATTGGAAACAACAAGTATTAAATTACTGAATCATAGCTTTCAGTTTCGGTCTCTTCCCCGGCATGAGAGTGCTGGTCAACTATACAGGCCAGCAATTGGCAGATGAGGTAAACACCGTAAATGCAAGTGTCGAGGGAAGAATTGGTTTAATTCCTTCCTTCTATATCCTCGATGCCACAGCCTACTATACACTTGAAAAAATCAAAACGACTGTACAACTTAGCGTAAAAAATCTAACTGACGAGTGGTACATAGCCAGTCGCAGACCACAGGGTATCCGGGTGGGATTGCCCAGGTGGGTAGACATTACTCTTGAGCATAAGTTTTGATGAAAAATAAAAATATTCATATTCTATGGAATAATTTAGTTTAATATAATATGTATTAATTATATTTGGGACAAATTCTGCAAGATTCAGAATTTGTCCTCATAAATATTAATAAAATGCTTATGAAAAAATACTTCAGTGCCATTGGTTTGGTAATTTTAGGTATGTTTGGCTGTTTAGCTCAAGTACAAATATCAGATGTGCAAAATCTTGTAATCGACGATTATGCAAACCGCAAATTTATAGCTACAGCCGATAAATTATTGCTGTTCGAATTTTCGGGGATTAAAACCACCGTCTATAAGGTGGGCGAAAGTGGTTTAACAAAGACCCAGGAATGGGTTTATGATTTTAAAGACCAAAGAAGATTATCATCAAATGAGAATATGTGTTATCTGGTTGGAGATACACTGTTGGAAATATTCAATGGGTCAATTGTTAAAACAAATATTATAGACGGAAAACAAATAGCCGTTTATATGATGCCAGATTCCATTCAAAATATATTAATCATTGATTTTGATAGAGACTCAGACGAGTGGATGTTAACTTATACCGATGATAACTTTGTTAATCATTATGGCATATTCAATATTAAAACAGGGATTTTTACCGGTCGTAAATTGACAGATGGTTACAGGGTTGGCAATAAGGTTTATAAAGTAGTAAATTTTACCTTGGTATCAGAAGATATATATACCGGTGAAATAACATCAGCGTTCAATGGTATAACCAATAAATTCAATTCTGCCAGTACGAAGACAGCTCCCTATCTTTGGATTGGGACTTCACAGGGAGATAATTACTATATTGATGATGAGCACGGAATGAGGGAGATTCCATGCCCGATTCCATCACAAACTGCTGCTGTATATTGGGTTGATTCACTGCTTTTTTACAATATTACCACCTTTCCTTATCCGACTTATAATGTATTTAATACAAAATCATGCTCTTTACTAAGTAGCAATATGGCGGAGGGATACATGTTTTTTTACACACTATTCACACCACAAGAAAAATATATATGTTATACAGTCCTGGGGACCCAATCTCAAAGTGGTTACCATTATGTTTATGATCGTAAGCTAAATAAATGGAATGTATTAAATATTAAGGGACATGATTGTTATCCTGTGACTCAGCAATTTCTATCAGACCGAATATACATGCTAGGTGTTGATAGGAGTGACCCTAATGGCAATATAGCCGGTTTTTATGAAATGGATTTGAAAAGTAAGTTTGTGGTAAATCACAAATTTTATGATCAGACAGATAATGCCTATTTTGCGCATTTTGGAATTGATTCAAAAACCGGCTATGTCTATGTTGCTACTCGATCACGTAAAAACCAAAGTGATTTATGGGTTCAGAAAGGTAAAGCAAAAAACCCAAGCCAGGTAAGTTCATTTCTAACATCTAAAAACTTTGGAATTCCCTATATTTTTAGCGAGGTTGAATATAAAGGGCAGTATTATTATTCCACCCCAATGGGTATCTATGTCCTTAGTGGCACTACCAATACCTTGTTGCAGGAAACGACCAATAATGCCAATTTGGTAAGAAGGGGTGACTTCATTTATGCCATTATACAGAAAAAGGATAATACATTTGGCTATCTGAAAATCAATACGATTACACAACAAGCAGAATTCAAATCCATCCATGGATCGCCTAATTTAGCTCGTATTTATCCTGTAAAGGACCAGGCAATTTTAGCGGGTGACAATTTTGATGGTGGTTTTTTAAATTTAGCAGATGGAACTTACCAGAAGATAAAATACAATGGTGTTGAACTTCAAACCGTAAATATTACAGTCAGTGGCTCAAATGTACTTTTTCATGGTTTTAATGCCGGACAGGCTGAATTATACCATTGGAATCTGACAACCAATATCATAAAGATTATCCCTGATTACGGTAATCGCTTTCCCAAAGTATTGCCTGATTATGAAGGTGGATTTTATTTTTTGCCCGGAAATAGTGGTGCAGGTGACAAAATAAGAAAAATGGATACGCAGGGTAATCTCATGGATGTGACTACTGTTGGTAATCAACCATGGTATTATTATATAGATTATACCGGACTTGCCGGCGATGTCCATACATTTCCATTTCCAGGAGAAAATGAGGTCATTTTTCATTCGGAAAAACAAGGAAAAATAAATGTCAATAGAATACCGTTTGACAATACAGCTTATTATCAAAATTTTTCCTGGATAGAGACAAATGAAACCGTTGTTGTTGAAACGGAAATAAATGGTCTTTTTCATACATGGATTTGGAAATTTGATGAACAACCTTATGATGTTACTCCTGATGGTAAAAATGCCAGATTGTTCAGGGCTTTAATTGAGGGAGATTCAGTTGTGCTACTGTATTACGATGCTTCTTCCCGCAAAACAACGCTGAGTTTATTTAATTCCAAGGATAGGGTGTTGGAGGAAAAGACAACTTTCCACTCCATCTATTATAATTTGCAGTTGGTGGAATCAAATTACATTTATGACAAAGACAATACCTGGTATTTGGCATTAAATATGCGAGATTCGGGAGAAGAATTATGGTCTTATAATGTCGTAAAAAACGAATTGAAGCTCGTTAATGATTTTGTTCTTGGTTCGGGAGGTGGTTATCCAAGTAATTTTACCAAATTTGGCCAAAACATACTTTTTTTATCAAACGCTGCAGACGGGTCTCGTCAATTATTTATATTAAATACTACTACAGCTGTGTCAGATATAGAAGATCCTGATTTTCGGGCTATGGTGTACCCTAATCCTGCTGCCAGTCATATTACCTTGGACGGTGACATGGAAAAACTTGAAATTATAGATATAAAAGGAAGAAGAGTATATTCCGGAGTTGGTATTAGAAAAGGGTCCTCGATTGATATAACGGACTATGAAAGTGGAGTATATTTGTTAAAAGGAGTGAACACGGAAGGAAAAGACGTAACCTTTAAACTTATTGTACTAAAGGATAAATAGTCCAAACAAACCCGACCTTAGCTTAAATTTTAATGCCGCATACCTCATTTGGTTGCGGCTTTTTTTATATTTGACCTTCAATGACCCTAAACTTATCATCGTATGAACCGTCTGTTTTATTTGATTTTCTTGATTTCTTCTTCAAATATTCTATTTGCTCAGGTAACCAAGGTTCACACCTTCAACTTTGACTCTTCAAGCAAAAGAGATACTACGATTGATTTTCCCGATATCGAAACCGAAAAAATCATCATGGCTTACACCATGCGATGCAAAGACGGCCTGGTTTCCACTTCAACGGATCGGAACAAAGGTTGTGGTGAATGGGACTATTCCTGCAACACTTTTGTGACGGACTCAAGTCGAATAGATTCGAGTCAGGCCAAAGCACCCTCTCACATCATCAGCAATTTCTCAGGCAATCTGTTCAATTTTGTCTATGATCCTACCTACACCTATATAAGAAGGGTATTGAAAAATGTAACCGAATCTGGCATAACCGGAGAAACAAAAAAAACAGTGGGAGCCGGTAATTTGCCGGTGGTTCTCGGTACCTCTGAAGCCGCTGCCCAACGGCACTTGTACTTGTTTACCAAAGATGAACTCGGCTCTTTTGGAGGTAAGATGGTAGCCCTGGAATTGGAAGTCAAAAAAGGTGGTGGCAAGCTATCCTACCTGAGGCTCAGATTGGCCGAAACCGATGCAACAGCAGCTACCGATTTTTTTACGCCCGGTTCTGTGGTATCTGAAGTCGTATTTGAAAACGTGGATGTGCCAGCCAGCGGCATTCTCAGACTACCCTTTCACACATCCTTCACATGGTCAGGCAATAAAAATATAGCCCTTGAAATGAATTATGTGAGTGATCAAACTGCCATGGAATTATCCGGGCATCAAATCCAAATAGAGCGTACAGCCGTAAGCAACCAGGGAGATCGCTACTGGAAATCCAATGGCACTGCTTTTCTTGACATTCCTGCAGACGAGGCTTCAGCCATTA
>CALJKQ010000285.1 GCA_937973565.1 uncultured Saprospiraceae bacterium
TCAAATTGCTTCTGAAGCTTCGGCTCAGTTTCAAGATGATTTTCAAATGCAGTTTTTGTACTCATTACAGAACTGTGGTCACGTCCACCGAACAGTAATCCTATCTTCTTGTATGGGCAATTTGGAAATTTGTCTTTTACAAGCTTATAACCCATTCCTCTTGCATCAGGAAGCGGCTGTTCTCTGCATTTACCCAAAAGTTTAGCTTTAGTAATAGCATAAATCTCACAAATTTGATAGATAACATCCTCAATAAATTGGTCTTCCTCCTCCAGGTTACGTACTGGAGCATCCTCAATTTGCGTGATCCTTAGTTTTACACGAATGCCAATGGTATCAGATATTTGTAAGCTGAACTCGTGCAACATATTGTAAAGGCGTATCAGCTTTTCTCTGTCAAGATCAATCATTCCCTTGCCCTTTCATCTCTTCATCAATAACCTGGCCCATTAACCGGGCTTCCACATCGTCCCATATCTGTTTACCAGGGTAAGCAATAATCCTCCGGTGGTCGTGCATGCGCAGCCAGTATTCATAATGGCTAATTTTGGCAATACCTTCCCATCCCTTTAAAACAAGGTAATCACTGTGGTCAGGAATCACCGGGCATTCAACCAGGGCTTTATCAATCAACATAAATTGATTGGTGTACCACAACCAATAAATCTTGGAGTGGGTCAATGCGCTAAACATGCCTTCGTTTTGGCAGTGTTTTTTGGCATAAGCATTGCCGCTATCCAATACCATCTGGTTGTAGGTAATGTCGCTAATCTGGCAGAGCTTCAATATTCCTGCCTTAGTAGCTGTGTCTTCCATTGTATGTGTTTTCATATCAGGTTCCGGGTACCGGGTTTATTTCTAAAATTGTTTGTCCGTGCATCAATCTTATAACCTGCAGGCCTTCATTGTCTGTGGCTATTTGAACAAGATGCGTTTTGTCCATTCTGCGCTTTATCAGCACAATCTTTACCTCATCAAAAAGTACATACACACTAAAGAAAGGCTTGCGCAGCATCTCAATAATGTCAAGCTTCAGCATCTCCTCGTTAGGTGTAGGTGTTGGGCTGGGTTGAGATACATTTACTCTGTACATACTCATATTTTTGACCCTCCATTCATTATGGATTCAAATTCTGAACCTGCCATCAAATCACTCATGACATCCCGATCAGCACTCATAATCTTGTTATCCTGGTATAGGATCACGCAGGTCATGGCAAGAACAAAACATGCCATAATCAATACTACAATTACAATAATCAGCACTCCAATCCAGAAGTTCAGGTTATGAACCTGGGCCAGCGCATCGTTTAGTTTGTTTAAGTTTTCCATTTATTTGTTATTGGTTAAATTTGTTCAATATCCTCGTCACCCCAAAGAAGTGAAGATTTGCTTTTATCAATCAGAAAGTCACCACCGCCATCACCAAACCTGCTCACCACTGTTCCTTTTAATCCGGCAACATGTATGTAAACCTTTGCCAGTTTTTTAACCATCCTGGCAACTGCCGGGTATGGTTCTTTGCGCTCCTCGTGCGCAATAAATATGATTAGCTTATGTTTGAGTTCAGCCAGCATTTGCGAAAGCTTTATGGTCTTAAAATCATCCGCATAAATGGTCATGTTATCAATAATGATCACCTGGGCTGTTTTGGGCTTCTTGTACTTTTCAATCAGTTCAGCCAGCGGTAAATACTCGCTCCACTTAATCTTCGTGCTCTTATTGATCCCAACCCGCCTGCAGGCTTCCTGAAAGCTTTTATCCATTCCTTCCTCAGCACTTATATAATCAACCGACTGGTGGGCACACATAAACTTGGCAAGAGACAGGGCAGTACTTGTTTTGCCCTGTTTCTCCTTGCCATAAATCTCCCAGCACCCTCTACGTTCTGCAGGGCCAATCAGATTTTTAAGTGTCTTATTCGTTATCATTACTATGGGGCCGCTTTTCTTTTCCAACAGGTTCTTGCTGGTAAGGCAGCGTCTGGCTTTTTTTGTTTTCGATTCTGGTTTTTTATCAGTGGGCATACGTTGATTGTGCCTTTTATTGCTGGTTAAGAATTAGTAAACTATCTGCCCGGCTCAATCCGCCTATATTCCCGTTATCGTCCATTGTAAGGCACCTGCGCACTATATTTTTAACCTGGCTCTTATCCTTAATATTGGCATTTACCACATCACTGATCAGTTTCTCATAAAAGGCCTTTTTTTCAAGCTTATCAAAAGGTACTACCTTACTAAACTTGTTACTGTACCTGCGAAAAATTTCACGGTAACCAACCTTTTTAGAGGCTATTCCACGCTTCATTTTCTCCTCCAGGCCGTCAGCTCCCATCATATACCATCCACAGCATCCTTCGGTAGCATTCCACAGTTCTTTCAATTCTAAAAATGCAGGATATTCCAGGTCTCCGGCCTCATCAATAATGATGATCGGTGAGTCCATTACAGATTTAAGGCAGTATTTAATATTGGCCTTCACCTGTACATACTTCCCGGTTCCGTCAACACCAATTGTCTTTGCCAGGGTGCGGATGAACTGTTGTTTGGTTTTGGTCTGGCATGCACTAATGAAGAAACAGTTTTTCAGGGTCTTGCTAAGGTATTTACCTGCTACTGTCTTACCAATATCAGCATCGTCCACCAGTATCATACTTTTGCTATTTTCCTTGCAAAAGAGCACCTCTTCCTCAATGTGGTTAAATACCTCGGTGCGCACAAACTTCCATTCCTTATCCTTGGCAGAAATGTTCAACTCACGGCCAAGGTTAATCCATTGCGAGTCCTTCAACAGGCCTTCACGTTCACCATTTTTCAGGCGGCTCCAAACGCTGTTGTGAATCTCAAGAGTTTTGGCAAATGACCCATCAGGGCCTTGGTAATTTTCGCGCAGAGTTAATAGTCCGGCAATTACTTTGTTTTTGAAATCATTGGTTAATTGTATCATGTTTTTGGGGGTTTGGTTTTTTATAGTCTGTCTTTTAAACGGCTTTTAACCGTAGGTTCAATCTCAATTAATTCAAACTCGTCAGCAGGTAGCTCAGGAAGCATTTCTGCAGCTTCAATACTTTGGGTTTGGTAGGATTTAAGACCAGGCATGGTAAAGGTCTTTTTAGGGGCAGGTCTGTTGTCAATAACAGTTACCTTGTCAAGGGATTTGGTTTGTTTTTTGCCGTAGGCAGCCACCGAGGCAACATACTTACTCATTATCTCGCGAGCTTTCAGGTCTTCAGGAGTTTGCTCCAATTTGGCCCGATTATATTTAGGCTTGGCAATTGCTTCGCAAATGAACTCCTCACCCTTAAAAACTAAAGCCTTCAGTACATCGCCATCAATTGTATCCAGCCAACATATTTTCAGGTCTTCACCTTCAACCAGGTTAAGCAGGCTAATCAAAGTATCACCAAATACTATTTCACCATCCAGGCCAAGCAGATATTCGCCCATTTGAAGTTGAATAATCCCAGTCTTGCAACTGGTTTGGGTTTTGAATCCAATGTGCGGCAGAATTGCCCTGTAATTGGTAGGCTTCAATTCTGGATGTTGGTTCTCCAGCCAAAACTCAAACCTGCTCTTCTCCGGGTATTTGTGGTGAGGCTCATTATTCCATTTCTCAATATCTTTCAACCTGGCATGAACCAATTTGTCAAAAGGGATCAGAGGAACATCGTGTCCACCCAATTGATTCGATTCTGATCTTGCAAACGGACGTGCAATCCAACCTTCAGCATCCTTCTCCTGATCGTAGCGTATTTTGCGATTAACTCCGCTTTCAATCCACTTTCCTCGTGCATTATTAGCCTCAATCCGTACTTCCTGAAACATTGCACCCGGTGCCAAAAATGTATCCTTAAAACTGCTGTTTAAGCTGCTCTCTGCCTCAAGCTCATGCGGCAGATTCACTCCATAATGATGGTGCAAGCGAACCATCTGGCGGTAAAAGTCAATAATGATATCCTTCTTGTCTTTTCCATAAACCCAGGTTACAATTGCACCACTGGCAATATCTGCACCCAGGTAGAACCACATCCGTTTGCCAGGCTCATACTCAAATGGTGGCTGTCTGTCATCAATTGAAATAATCGAACCAGCATACGAAGGTCTGTCCAGGCTGTGGTAAGTCTTAAATTTACCCATGTATTTCTGTCTGTCGCCACTTCTTAAATTCTCGGTTCCAATTTCGTTACGCCATTTGCTCAGGTAGTTCTGTATGGTGGTGCGCTTTATTGCCGGAAACTCCTCAGGGTTATAATCCTCCCCGGTGGCATTGTTAATCACGGTTATGTAGCCCAATTTAAAGCCCGTGTACTGGCGGTTTATATCCTCGTAGGTAGGTTTGTGGTTTTGTCCGGCAAAAAGGTTGTTAATCAATTGCTCCACCTCATCCGTAACCACACGGGCATTGTTATTGTTAAACTTGCCACTGATCAGATAGGCATAACCCTGTTTTTTATACTCACGCAAATCCCGGAACAAATTGTCCGGATGCTCAGGGAGCGTATGTGGCTGTATTAATTTAAACCGGGCAATATCATTGGCAATGCTCCGGCGTATGTCGGCTCTGTTGGTATTTAAGCTTCTATTCCTACGGGCATCCGTGCGTTTAACAAGAATACACTCAACCAGGTTAAGCACCGATGCATTCAAAGTATATTGCTGCACCTGGTCGCTACTCAAATACTTACCAGGCATAGGGCTAAACTTCAAATAGAAATCAAGAGCAACAGTATCTTTCACAAACTCCTGTTCCAGTAAACCAGCAATTACAGCCTTCTTCGGTTCACCAAAAGCCTTAATTGCCAATTCCTGCCATGAACTTGGAAGGCTATCCCATTTTACCAGCATAGGAGTATTTGGCCCTTGGCACCTAAGCTTTACAATTGCTCCATTTTGAACCTTGTAATTGAAGGAGTCATAGCTAACCAGGCTAAGTGACGCCTGATCGGACTTAGCAGCTTTATTGCCAGTATATAGGTACTTAGCTTGAACTCCAATCTGATCATTATGAATTTCGTAAGGGTTCATGGTACTTTTTATGAAATTGGAACGAAATCTGTTGATAATAGGCGGCTCAACTTTGAAACCTCACCTGTTTCAAGACACTTGATTTTTATCTGAGCCTTTTGAACCTTAATAACCTCCCAGGTTAATCCGGTGCTAAACTGATAATATTTCCTTCCCATAATGGTTTTGGTTATACGCCAGCCATTGCGGCCAACTGCATTTCTAAACTTTGGTTGTTTTTAGCCACAACAATTGCGGCCTCAATTATTCTCTCATTATTTCTTTCACCCCTTAGTGTTAACCTCACCATTTCATGAGAGAAGCCGAGTTTTTTTGCGATATATGTAATATCGTTCCGGCTTAAATTCTTTTTTATTTCGATTAAAGTCATTTACTTTGTTTGTGATTGTCCAACAAAACAAGTCACAAAATGCGAACTATGCAAGATAATAATACACAAAATGCGATATTGATTTTAACTCGTTTAAAATCAGCATTAAATATTACATCTGATGCAGAGCTTGCTTCCCTATTGGATATTAAGAATAATACTTTAAGTGGATGGAAAAGCAGGGGAATTGCTGATTATAAAGCTGTATTCGCATTATGCGAACAGAAGAATATTGATATAGATTGGCTTATAACTGGTAATTCCAGGGTAAAAAAAACTGCAGTTCAAATTGAGGATAATACTGGTATTCCGCTATTGCCAATTACTGCCATTGGAGGAACAGGTAATGGCGATTTTGCGGTTTCTAAAAATGATATTGAAGGATATTACTCTATTCCGGACTTTAATGGCAAGGTTGATTTTATGATCAGAATGGCTGGTAAGTCAATGGAACCGGAGTACAATAGTGGTGATGTTTTGGCCTGTAAGGCTGTTAACGACATTTCATTCTTCCAATGGGGCAAAGTTTATGTAATGGATACTACCCAGGGAGCCATCATAAAGCGGGTTTTCCCTGGTTCCTCTAAAGAATCAATACTTTGCCAATCAGATAACGCCTCTTTTCCTCCATTCGAGCTTGTGTATGCGCAAGATGTGCGATCGTTTGCAGTCGTGCTGGGTTCTGTGCGCCTAAATTAGGATGTGTACATGTCCTTTTCTGTCTTATTTTTCATAAACAATAGATTTACAGATATTTAATGAAATTTTATTGTAAAAAATCTCAGTATTAAAGGGGGGTATATGCGTTTATTTTAGGTAAAAAGGTTGTTTTTTTGTCCAAAAACTACAATTTATACTGCAATTTGAAACCCTGTTTTTGCCAAGTGTTTGCCAAGTGTTAACCCACGTGTAGGTCAGGTTTAGTGTTTTCGGGCATCTTCCGCACTCCAAAATGGGCCTATTTTGCAATAAGTGCCATAATATGGTTTAAATCCTTTGTAAACCTGGCTTTACTGGCATTTAAATGCTACATGGGCAAGTGTGTGCCAGAACACAAACAAAAGAGGCCACAAAACGCTGTAATTAGCTTGTTTTGCGGCCTCCGGTGGTATTAAACAGGCAACAATATGCCCATTCCCATCAAATTATTAACCCTAAATGGAAGGTAAATGTACCCTCAGGCGTTTCGTTTCTATTTCGGCAAAACTGCCAAATCCGCCAAGTCGTTTGTTTTTTCGGGCTTTTTCGGGCTTTTTTGTATTAGACTATTGGAGGTGGTTGGTTTTGCCCCCCTTACATGGTAGGATGACCTGACTAATGCACCAGACTCAACATATTTGAATCCCATAGCCATTCCAGCCTCTTTATAGTAGGCAAACTGCTCTGGGGTAACAAACTCTTCTACATTTAAATGCATTTTAGTAGGTTGT
>CALJKQ010000286.1 GCA_937973565.1 uncultured Saprospiraceae bacterium
CGCTGTCCGGCAACCGCTGTCCGGCAACCGCTGTCCGCTATCCGGCAACGGCGAGCGGTAGGTGCTAGGCGGTGAGCGGTGAGCAGTGAGCGATGAGCGGTGAGCGGTGAGTGGTAAGCGGTTCCCTACGACGGCTTTGCCTGAATAGGGACAGGTACCGACAAACAGCTAATTCCTACTAAAAAATCTATTCAAAAAGCAGAGGGATATCATTTTTTTTACTTGCTGGTAAGACCTCAACACTGTGTAGTTAGACTAATAACTGGGGACTTGCGAAAAACAGTATTTTTCTTTCATTACTTAAATTTATAAACTGAATTTAAAATATTTATATATTAATAAATATATTATATATAAATTAGTAAGCACAATGTTCTGCAAATCAATAACTTTATTATCATTAATTTGAGATAAAAAAAATGATACATTTTAACTTTTAAGTTAATTTAGTTAAAATATTAACTCTATTTCGCTATGTTTGCAACCTTAAAGCATATATCTTCGTTTAAGAAAGTGCATTATTATTCTGTTGTCCTCGAAGGAAGTGACAAAAGCCTTTTTGAAACATTTATAGATACTTTTTTGGATAATGAAGCTGCAGAAGATGTAAGGGTTATCCTGTATTGGCTAAAAGAAATTGGTAATAACAGAGGTGCTAAGTCAAGGTACTTCAGACATGAAGGATCAGCCGTAGCCTTGCCTCCTTCCGCCAAAATTATTGGAACTGAGGGTAGCGCGCTCAGACTATATTGCACCGTGATCAATGAAAATCATGTAGTGCTTTTCAGTGGTGGCATTAAAACCCATAGATACGCACAAAATTGCCCGAATGTAAAATTCCATTTTGAGCTTGCACAAAAACTATCTAAAACGATTACAGATAATATTGTACAAAAAATGATCATTATCCCTGAAAACCAAAGTGAAATTTTGATTGTCCAAGACCTTGAATTAATCATAAAATGAAAAAAAACAACATCATAGAAGACTACCTTACCAGGCACAGTGATCCGGTAGCTGAAAAATATGCTCTACTTTGCCTCGACTTCATAGATGAAATACACCACCAAATGGAGCTGAAAAACTGGTCTCAAAATGATCTGGCATCTGCTATGGGTAAATCACCGGCGGAAGTAAGTAAGATTATCAGTGGAGAGCACAATGTAACTTTCAAAACATTGGCTAAGCTGGCTGTAGCTTTGGGTGAAGACATTTTGATAACACAATCCAAGGCCAGATCAAAATATGCAAATGAGGTAATACCTGTCAAAAAAATAGCCTCCATAGAAATGGAAGAACCCAGTTATCCTGATTATGATCACTATGAAGCGTCGGGTTTAAAAATTGTTTACCACAAAGGTGCATAAAATGGCTAAGAAGAAAAAAACATCCCATTTTGACTCTGCATTTGTGAAAATGGATGGCATCAAAGTGTATAAGTCAAACATTGACGATGTCACGAACAAACCCAATAGCAAGACCGAAGTTGAGATGAAATTAGGTCAGAAAATTGGGTATAATCTTGAAGAAAAAAAATGCAAAGTCGAGTTAGCCCTTGCACTTTCTTTGTTGCAGGCAGATAAAACAACCATTGCATCCGCCTCTTTTGAAGCATCCTTTCATTTCCAAGTGTCCAACATGGATGATTTGCTTGACTCAAGTCCTGAATCCATAGAGATAGACCCAGCTCTGCCCGCCCACCTTGTAGGAATGTCTTATTCTACTTTCAGGGGCATTGTATTTGAAAGGCTTGCCGGCACTCAATTCAGAAATTTTGTATTACCTGTTATCAATCCTTATGAGGTGTTGAAGGAGAAGTAGGGAAATGGAAAACCAAGAGTTTTTGTAATTTTATAAAAATTTCTACTCATGCCCACCTATGTCCAATACCACAATGCAGACAAATTAGGAAGATATCCAACACCAGCCATTGATTTCCATCTCAAAATAGATGAAATACCGCCGCAAGATGAAGCATTAACAGAGCATAAAATTTTTACCACAAAAAAATCAATTCTAAAAGCAAAAGATGCCAAGTGTTTTCTGATAGTCGGTAAAACCGAAACTATTAAAAAATATTATTTGTGGTCATTTTTTACAATTGAACATGTTGAACTCACTGACCAAAAATACTACCAGGCAAGAGGCCGAGGACACACATTCAAAAGGCCTATATTACTGAATGACATCGCTGGGTTTGATGAATTTAAAAAATATTGCGGAAATTTTGGTATTGGATTTCAGCAGATAGATAACCATGCATTTACTTCCATTTTAAATACATACGCCTACCCATTAGAAAACAAGTTAAATGCTACACAATTAGCTACAAGGGATGATATAAGACAACTTTTGGCAGATCTAAATGATAAAATGCTAAATGTGGTTCCAGAAAAGCGAAGAATGGAAATTGAACATACCATCCGCAATGATAAATCCATGGTAAAATTACTTAAAGAAAGCGTAGGTTATAAATGCCAATTTCCTGGATGTGAAGCTAAGATACCCACAAAAGATGGCAGCAATTATGTGGAGGTAGCCCATATTGATCCTGTAAAAGCAGGTGGCCAAAGTGTGATCGGTAATTTAGTTGTGTTATGCCCTAATCATCACAAAGAATTTGACCTTGGAGATTTACATATTCAGGAGCAAAGTAAATGCCGGCTCACTGGAACACTCAATGGCGTAGATTTCGAAATCAAATTCAATTTTTTAGAATAGGAGAAGCTCTTTCTTCATAAATAAAATTAAATTCTGAATTAATAAGCACTGAAAAATGCCTGAAATAGCTCTCGAGCCAAGATCTAATGGTACGCGGTAAGGGCGTCCGATTTCCACTGTCCGCTAGCCGCTGTCGGCTTCAGGAAGCTTCAGATTTTTTTCCCGAGACATCATCAGGGTATAAGGACGAGGTAAGCTGATGTGGGCATTGCTATATAGTTTTGTCATCATTTTTGATGGATGTTGCACATCTGTCAAAAATGCCGCCAAAACAGATTCTACTTGCCCCCCCACCCACGGATTTGCCGTGGGTTACTTATGTTAAGCGCCTTCAGCGCTTGGGAGATTGTTGGTTAATGAAATGGTGCCATGTCGGCTGTCCGGCAACCGCTGTCCGATTTCCGCTGCCCGCCTTTCGGATGTCATATACTTTTCCCAACATCGATATTATGATCAATTTGCTCTTTTGTAAGGATTTGTCGACGCCTCGCGATTAGCGCGAGGTGCCCTCACTAAATTGATCTGCCGATCAATTTTTTCAGCTGCGCTGAAACCGTTCAGTTATGCTGTTAGTTGGCGGCTGTCTGCTCATGTATTTAGGAAGCTTAAGATTTTTTCCTCTGGGACGTCATATAGGGATATGGACGAGGTAGGCTGATATATGCATCCCTTTATAGTTTTGTCATCATTTTTGATGGATGTTGCACATCTTTCAAAAATGCCGCCAAAACGGATTGTGCCACGCTCCCCACCCACGGCTTTGCCGTGGGTTACGCATGTTAAGCGCCTTCAGCGCTTAGGGGATTGTCGGTAAATGAAATGGTGCCAAATCGGATGTCGGCTGTCGGCTGTCCGCTCACCGCTGTCGGCTGTCGGCTGTCCGCTGTCCGATAAGCGGTGAGCGGTGAGCGGTGAGCGGTAAGCCGTGTGCCGTGAGCGGTGAGCCGTGAGCGGTGAGCCGTTATCAGTAAACGGTTGACGGAAGGCTGTCAGCTGCAATTTTAGGCGAAACGTCCCAGAAAGCAGATACGTTAACAATTTTCCATCCGTCTTTTTCTTTTTGCATCAGTCTGGATTCATGGCTTAGCCGGTAATATTTTTTTTCAGCATCTGCATTGTACTGTGTCCAAATCAAATAGGCAGCATCCGGGGATAAAAATGTGACCGAAGGTTGGGTTCTCTTGTAGGAAGGATGGATTTTTACTTTGCCATTCTTATAATACGTTTCTATCCAGTTTTTACCTTGGGCGTTGATGGCATCCCACCCTACTGCGGCATCAGCTGTCCCATCGCTGTTGTTCCAGGCCTGGACTGCATAAGAAGAATGTGACCAGGACTTAGCCCAGGATTGATAGTCGCCATCAAAAAAACTTTTGGTTTCATGATCAATGACTTCCATGATGGCAGCCGTTTCTGTGTCTTCATTAAATAACGGTTTCTCAGTATCTGAAGTTTTGTTTTGAGAAGACTGACAAGCCATTAACATGAACAATAGCAAGAAAACAAACACAAATGGTGCTTTGTGATTTTGTTGTGTGGCAAAAAGTGACGAAAGATGTAACATCAATTTAGTGTTAATGTGTTGAAATTTAGGATTAAAATAAAATATTAAACAAGGCGACATTCAGAGACTAAAAACAAATAAAATTAGGTTTATTTTCAAATCATACAATATTATTTGTTGATCAAATTAAGGTTTGAAGTAAGAGCGGTTCCCTTTTTAAGTGATTCCACTTCTGCCTTTAAAGCAGTTAAATTTTCTGAATTCACATTCAATGCTGCGTTCAAAGTTTGAATTTGCAATTGTTGCTCCTGTATGGCATTGATCAGCACCGGAATCAGTGATTCATAAGTCATACTTAAATTTTCCTTTGATGCGTCGCCATGTACAATTTCAGGAATCACTGCACGTGCTTCCTGTGCTATCAAACCAAATTGAATTCTTGCCTGGTCATCACTTTTAAGCACATAAGATTTGGGATTGAATTTTAAAATTTCAGCCAGCCCGTAAGTCAGGGGTTGGATGTTTTTTTTCAACCTGATGTCCGAGGGTGTATTCAGTGGGTTTTGAGCATAAATGTTATTCCACCTCAGGTTGCTCCCTCCCAAATTTTGCGTCGCAGTTGTTGTTGGTCTTAAATCTTCATTGATCGTAGCACCATTGCTGGTGGCTGATAAAACTACCGTGGAATTTAAATGTACTTCATTGGTATATGCCGCTTTCCAAAACAAAGATGAGGTGCCGATTGTGCCCACATTTGTTGTCTCCGGTGCCACATTGCCATTGACCGTAAGTTTGTTGGACGGAGCACTGGTGCCCACACCCACATTACCGCTACTCCTGTAGATATCATTGCCACTTTGCACCCATTTGGAGCTGGATGGAGTCTCAGGCTTCCACGTGTTGAGTGATGCATTAAAGGTTAATACTTGTCCCGTAACAGCTCCTTGTGGCGCCAATTTTAATTGATTTGATGAGGTACCATCGCCCGTCAAAGTGGCATCTTTTTGAACTACCTGGGTGCCCCAATTATCCGCACCATTATCATTGGAGGGAAACCAAGAACCCGTCTGTGAATTATACTTTAACACTTGTAAATCTGTGGCCCCCTGGGCTGCTAATTTCAATGGATTAGCCGCTGTACCATCTCCTTCCAGGGTAGCATTCTTTTGTACCACCTGGGTACCCCAATTGTCTGCCCCATTATCATTAGAGGGACTCCATGTTTGCGTTGATTGATTGTATTTCAATACCTGGCCGGTGGTGGCACCTTGTGATGCCAGTTTTAAAGGGGATGAAGTTGTTCCATCTCCTTCCAGGGTAGCATTCTTTTGAACTACTTGAGTACCCCAATTGTCAAAACCTGTATCATCAGCAGGGGTCCATGTAACATTATTCCATTTTAATACCTGACCAGCAGCTGCCCCTTGTTGTGCAATAGCCAATGGACTCGAAACAGTACCTTCACCAGAAATTGTATTGTTATGTAATACCACCTGACTACCCCATTGATCTCCACTGGGAAGTTGAACTTCGTTGCCTGAAGAAATACTTAGTAGCCCATTTTGTAAGGTTAAAGTCTGAATTTCATTGGTATTGCTCAAATCACCCTTATTGATTACAATCGGATTCTTAGGGTCTGAATTATTGATTTCTATTCCAACTCCGGAATTAACAGACAAAACACCATCCGTATTTCCTCCTACAGTGCTGGTTAAGTCTATGGATGGTGTCCATTCAGATCCATTCCATTTTAATACTTCGCCTGTATTAGGCATATTGTCAGATATGGGCTTACCTTTGATAGATAATATGACAGGATTGGGATAGGTACCACCCAGATCACCTCCGGCTGTACTCCCTTTGGTTATGTCATTTGAGGGATCATTGTCACCGCTACTAGAAAAGGGTGAACCATAGATCACTTGCGAACTTACTTCTTCATATGTCCCACCATTGTTGCATTCCATAACTAAAATATTGGTTTCTTTCCATTCCACCTCAACAAATATTCCAATTTCAGGAACTCCATTTCCTATAACCACCTGAAACCATCCAAACGCATCTGTAGTAGGTGTTTGAGTTTCCTGGTATTTAATCAATTGCAATTCGTTTTTAATGATAAAACGGAGTTGAATTTGGGTATTGGGCAAAGCTTTACCATTCGCATCCCTTATTATTGCCTGATAAGGAAGACCATTCTGCGAACTTAACCACAAAGGAAGCAGAAGAAATATAAATAATATTGTTGTCCTATTCATGTTAAACACTTTAGTTGGTTTTTAAAATAATTTTAGATATGGTGTACGTATGATCGTTGGTATATATCTTTAAAAAATACATACCAGGGTTGTGCCCGGAAAGATCAATGTCTGTTTTTTCTATTGGCCTCTCGATGTTTCGAATTAAACGGCCCATGGAACTGTAAAGCTGAATGGATTGAACTGGCCTTCCACTATGGACGGATATCCATCCATCGGAAGGATTGGGGTAAACCCATATACCTTTTGCATCCAGATCAGATATGGAAGAAATAACATCGTCATTTACCCAGGGTGGCAAAAATTGTAATGCGCCACATTGACCATACAGGGAAGGTCCACCTCCCATGCCTCCCTGGATACTTGTTTCACCGCACTCACCGGAGAGGTAGGAGCCTTGCAAAATATGAATATTACACTGTCCATGTAAAAGAATGCCATTGAATGACATAAATATGAATAACCCTAAAATTTTCATTTCAGCAATTTTTATTCTAGTTAATAATGTTGGCCTCATTACTGAAGGACGAATAGACCCCATTGTGATCTATGCAACGCAAGGTGTAGGTTGAATTTAAGTCCAACTGATGATCAATGAATACGTTCGAAACTGTGGAGGCCAAAGTGTAATATTTGCCATCGGCTACTTTTTTGTAAACAATGTATTTTCTTACACCAGGCAATGCTTTCCAGGAAAGATGAACCTGTTTGTCAACAACCTTGGACTGTAAACTCAAATTCCTAACATCCAATTGAGCAGCACTTGTGATAACTTTGACAATATTACCTTCATTACTCAGAAGATTAACTTCATCAAATGCATGGACTTTATAATAATAGGTACTCATCGGTTTAATATTTTCATCTACCCATACTGACAGGTTCTTGTCACTGGTGGTAAAAACTTGAACCCACTCTCCTCTCTCAGGATACTCAGTCCGATAAATGGAGTGTCCTGCCACATCTTTACTAGAACTGTTATTCCATTTTAAGAGAACACCCTTTTCCGTTTTCGCAAAATCAGAAATCAATGCAATTGCCGGTCTGACTACATCAGGTCTTTCCAATTCAAGCATTTTGGAATAAGAAGAATAATTATTGTTTCGGTCCACAGCGACTATTTTATAATAAATATGTTCTGTAAGCGTTCGTATCATAATCGTATCGGAATAGTGATTATGTGGTATAGGAGCATCAGTCAATGCTGCAAAAACGTGATCACTCTGATTGCTAAAATGAACTTCATAACCCAATATATCGGGTTCACTATTTGCTGACCATTTGAGTAAAACGACGCCATTGGTATCAACGGTACCGGAAACATCTACAGGTGGGGCAGGTGGAATACTATCAATTAGATGTGCATAATGCGACACAGAAATATTGTAGTTTCCGGCAGTGTCTATAGCTGTCACAAAATAGAAATTGGGTTTTAAAGGATTGGCACTTTCATCAATAAATTCTCTGCTGTCAGGAGGTAAAATTGTAGTCGTTATATTGGTAAAAGAATCTAAAACATGGGCTGATCTGCCAATTAAGAAGCCGGCGATGGCATCATTTTCATCTTTCGGAAATATCCATGACAACTTTACCGTACCGGGGCCCTGCTGTTCTGACTTAAGCCCTTCCGGTTTGGTAGGGGGCGTAAGATCAACTCCAAAAGATTTTTCATATTCACCTGGCAAACTTTCTTCGCCAAAGGGACTCAATCCAACCAACCGATAATAGTAAGGCTTATAATTTTGATCTACGGAATCAATGTAAACATGAAATTGTTTGAATTCATCATTGCCTATATTGTCACCACTTAAATAAGGGACGTCATTCAAACGATTGTAATGCACGCCGTCTGCAGATTTTTCTACATAATATGCCACATACTGGCTGGGGCTTTGCTCTCTGTCCCAAAGCAATTTTACTGCCCTGTCCATAGGTTTAATCTGGTTTAGGCTTGGCGGTATTAATTGGGAGTTCATCGAAGGATAACAAACCACAGTGGCTGGTTCTATAATATAATTTTCATGCGAGGCCAGGCTTTTGATGCGATAGATATATACGTTTCCGGGCTTTACATCTTTATCTGTAAAACTTAAACCCAGGGCATCCGCTGCCTGTGCAGAAAAATCCGCTGACATCATGGCGTAGGTATACTTGTTCTGAAATTCGTCTGCCCGTTGTAACAATTTGGTGTTGGCAGTAACGGAAGTCCCTTTTCCATAAAGCAATTCTGCAGCTATGATGCAATAATTATCATAAGTAGCCAATTGTTCTTTTTGCCACCTTTGTTTAGGCCATGGCAGTCGCTGTGGCTCTATCATTACAAACTCCCCCATTGTACTGTCACCTTGCTTATTTACGGCTCTTTCAATGCTGTATCCTTTTGTGATGCCCAAATGCCATGCAATCGAAGTGGAAGGCGCCCATCTCAGTACAATCTGGCCCTGATCCACTTTTGATATAACATGCACATATGCCAGACTATCCTTTTGACCGATACCCTGATTGTAAAGTAGCAGTAATAAAATCAGTATGTTAATAAATTTATACATCCGTATTTTCATTTAATCAATGTCTTCAATACAGGGTCCGGGGGTGATATAATCCTTCTTCCATTTTGTACCGACCTGTCGATTACCCAGCCACGGAAAACGGTAAATTACACCAAAGTTGGCTTGTTGACACGACCATATTGTGCCAACAACCGGTTGATTGATAAAACCGGAAAGTCGACGATACAAAGGCAAATTACTTTCTTCCAAATAGGTACCCGCGATGGAGAGATAATCAACGATGCCTGACTTGTTGAAAAAATCAGCAATAAAATATTGAGAGCCATATTCCAATCTGACTTTAAAAGTCTTTGGCTGTGCAGGAGGAGCAGAGCCATTTCCTGACTGGACAGCAAGTTGGGTGGGTACATTAATACTAATGCCGTTGCTTGATTGTGGAAGACTAAATGGTCCCCTCGTGTTGTTATAGGACTGCTTAGCAATTTTTGCAGGCGGAATGCCCGCCTTCAATTCAGACTTTATATTATTGAGCGACTGCAACAATGTGTTGTAGCTTGCACCGCTTACCTTTGATTTTATAAATTCAAGCAGGGTAGCATGGTGGTTGGCAAGCGCTGTTGGCATTTCAAAATGAAGGATATTATTTTGCGATATGACTGCATCATTGCCCAAATATTGAAATGGCTGATCATCGCCATAATATTCTCCCACCTGATAATGAACACCTGACTTTATAAAACCGGCATGCGAAGTAAATACGCCAGTACTGGGTTGTCTTTCGTAACCCTCCATTTCGAAAACATCAAATTCTTCAACCGGATTTACACCATCATGGATGATATCTTCCAATGTCCCCGGAAGTGCATATTTTGGTCCTTTCCAATTTAGAGAAGCCAACTTTTCATCCAAATTATCAAACTGACTCGTTTTAAAATAAAAAGTGTACAGTTCTTTTTCTACTGAGGCTGATGCAGCACTACCCAAAGTAACCATTCTCGCCGGCAATACATTATAATCGTATTCTCCTTCTTTCTTTCGGTTATAACCCGCACTGGCATAGGTAGCCATAATATTCGAAGGAACATTGGCAAATAAATTATTTGAGCTATACACACCTTTTACCCTCCTTAAAGACGCAACATAAATCTGGTCAGGCTTAAGCCTGTCTACGGCAAAGGTAATGTTCTGAAAATCGGACGCTATGGCATGCTCCTTAATAGATGGCTCCCCGGAAGTATAGGAATCAAAAATAATTTCATAGTGATAAGTCTGTGCTGTGACAGGATGTTTAGCATATAAAAGCTGATCATCCACATTGTTTAATCTGATGATACCGGAATTATTAAATGTTTCTTCCTTCATAAAATACCTTTGCTGGTGCATTGGATAGGTATAATCCAACTGCCTTGGATCTATAGAGTCGGGCTTTGCACCGGTTTTAAAATGAACCGTCTTGTCTTCTGACCAATCCGCATTTCCGTCCTTTATAGTAGTCCACTGTCCGTTAGAGATCAACTTTTCTTTTGCCATCAATTTGATGTAAAAAGTATGATTTTTTCTGGCCTTTAATACTTTATTGGGTTTATGGTAGGTGATGTAATTATCATTATCGAAGAATCGTTCAGGTTGATAGTTAAAATTATCTTCATTTTTTAAGCTTACCTGATTGATTTGCAATTTAAAAATCCGTGGTCCCACCTTTTCATCTATAAATGACAATTCCGTGTTAATGGGAAAGGCATATGAAACACTTGGTAAAGTAAATACGGACACATCGGTATCTCCCTCCTGGGGCTTCGTATCAATGATAACAGGACTATCGCTGAATGGATTACCGTTACCCAAAGTACACTTCTGACCTAAGGTCAGTTCAAAAGAATGACTGCCCTTTATATAGCCAAGCACTTCATACATCATGGTTCCTCTGCAATAAAACCAGGAAGGATTGGGCAGACCACCACTCATCAAAGCTGCTATTGAACCTTTAAAAATCTGAAAGTCACCTTCTACAAAAAACATATCCACATGGATACCAAATTCACCGCTTATGCCCGCGTAAAGTTGTCCCATTCCGTACCAATCATTGTATCCTGGCACATTTCCAGTTTCTACACATTTTCTTTCGCTGTTTTTAGTGAGATTGAAATCAAATCCCATAATCAATTTGACGATCAGGTAAAAAGGCTGGTACTTAAAAGAGAATGAATCCTTGACAACTGCGCCGAAGGCAATGCCATATCCTGTCAGATCAATGGGCTTATTTAAAACCGAATTTGGATCACCGCTGCTTGAACTGTAGTTATCTTTTTTATTGTTGAGCATGGCCATAAATTCCTCGTCCGGCTCAGGTATTTCTATTGGGATGCCATGACCAAACATGGCATAACCTTCTGCGGATGCCTTCTTTATTTTTAGATCCATCTTGATTCCCCCACGTTCGGCAGGTGTACCTACCAATAAGTACCAATAATCTTCGCCAGCAGTTTTTGCGTGGAAGTGGGCGCTCACCATTCTGGAATTTGGACCAATTCCCTGTATTATCCTCTCATCTGCTTTTTTTATCAAAACGTTCATTTCGAGCACCGCATCAATAAAATGCTCCTGCCCATTATATTGGATTTCGGCAAAGCCCCAAAATGCCTTTTGTGTTTCATCGATTTTACCTTCTGCATTGATAGATTGCAGCTTTGACATAAGATAGACATCGCCTCTTAGGCTGACAATAGGACCCCCACTGGCCGGAAAATCAGCTTTTACAGCCAGGAGCATATTGAATTTATCACCACCCCCAGGATTGCCAAACAAACCTCTCAGTCTAAAACCATATCCTCCTCCAAAATAATTGTGATAGGGTATGCCGCTATTTTCCACATTGCCGGCTGTAGTTGGTGTTGTCTTCATCATTTCTGTGATGTTCAGCTGATGGGTGGCATCTTGTTGCATATTATACCACATTCCTCCACCTAAACCGTACAAATTAACGCCGGAAAAAATGGGAAATCCTGCAGAACCAAAAGCAATCATAGCATCTACATACCAGTAATTGTAGTAACCGGCAGTGTTAAAAGCAGCCCCGGATTGAGCACCCACATTGCCAAATTTAGCCTTAAAGTTGCCTTCTATTCCTCCCGGCAGAGAAGCAGCTAATACACCTTCTATGCCATTATTACCATCTTCATCAATAAATTTCACAACACCATCCAGTTTAAATCCATTTTTTGCTATATGGATATTTACATCGGATAAGAATGCATTGGGATTAGTAAACTCATCTTTCGGGCCAGCCAAATTCATTTCAGCGTAAAATATCAAACCTGCCGAAACCGAAAATCCATTGGTATCACTGACCAATACCAGCTTGGGCTTTATGTACAATCCCGGATGGCCATTGTGCGTTGTAAAATCTATACTATCGATCTGGATTGGAAACCCATTTAAGGATTTGGCTGGACTGGCCATCCTGAACACCGGTTTATTGATAAAACCTTTATTGGTTTCATACTCCATTTCTTCAAATACAATACTTAATAATTTTACATTTTTTAATTTACTGATATAATTTGTTTTTAAGCGATCATCTGCGGATAAGTGACCGTTAAGCAAAAAACGGAATCTGTATTTCTGAGTCATGGGGTCCTTTGAGAAAGAAATGAGACTGTTTTGATACAGGGTTAAATGACTCATAAATATCGGAGCCACTACTGAGTCGTTGCCCACTTGAACGAGAAAGTTCCAGTCTTGAATATCGTCATATAGTCCACTGAAATTAAGATAAGCTCCCTCTTCAACAAATGGCATTTTCAGTTTTCCTGTCATTCGGTATTTAAAATCTATATTGCTGATCACACCATCTATCGTATCAATAGTTGCACTTAATCTACCAATGATACCTTCATTTAAAACATTGTACGCCCTATGTCTTAAATAATAAATTCCATCCCCCAAGATCATCGAGGCATAACCCATCGTTGCCCTGAAACCATCTGTAACAAATGATTCAGGACTTAGTACCTTTACCCTCGGTATATAAACCCCTTTCCAGGATGAGGCAGTTGCAGGATTGTTAAAATATCCGGCACCATAGCCTTCCGGAATTTCAAAATTCGGAGGATTAGCGTGGTCAGACAAATCAACATAAATAGTATCTGAATCAAAGCCCCAACCTTTCAAATGATCTTTAACCTGAAAATCTTCCATCCTTGCAGTAATCATAACATCTTGGTGTAGCTTATTATACTTAAAAGTAAAGTAACCACGTACTCTCTCGAAGATAGGTGTGTCATCCGATGTTAGGCCACTGTCTTTAAGCAAAAGATCTTGTGAAAAAATGACAGCACCCGCCAATTGCAACTCAATAAATCCTTCACAGCCCCATTTTACGTATGTCATAGAACTAGTATCATTCAGACTTTGTCCTCCTTTAAATTCAAAGCCATAACCGGATTCATTTTCATCCAAAACAATGTCGTTCTGATGATATAGAATCAGATCCTTTTCATATCCCCCAGGCTGAAAACAAACATCGGCAGTCATGATCGGATAATTATCGCTCTCATGAAAAAGCGATAAAGCATCACCCAAATCCAGGGCTACCTGCATAAAGGCATTCGTTGGATTGAAAGTAATACCGGTAATACCTAGTGTTAGATGAATATTTTGTATGGTAGTATCCCATCCAAAAGGGAGCTCCATATGCTGCCCGAGAAGAAGTGTGTTTAAAGTTTCCAGTTCGTTGCCACTTTCTTTGCCCGTGACTGAACCCTGAAATACCGTCTTATCAGTATTGACTCTGATATTGCTAAAAGTTGTCTTTAGTTTAACTTTTCTAATGAAAGGTATTTCAATTAAACCCTCTCCAGTGTAAGTATTTCCAGACTTTTGAATTTCCACAAGTTCCATATTGAATTGGCCAACCTTAATGGTTTGGTTGTCTAAAGAACCCAAATAATCATTCACATTGGTAACAGGAGGTATTTCACATAGACTTTTACATTTTACATTGCTGTTTTCTTCAACTACAGGGTTTGTTTCAACCTCTACTTCGTTGCCAGCATTTATACTAACTTTAAAACTATCAACAAGACTTTCGTTGTAGTACAAATTATCATCATACTTATAACTATCTGTAAGAGCATCGAAAGTCAAAGGTGATTTAGCCCACGCAACTCTCCAGTAATAAGTAATTGTATCCTGGAAATTAAATTCAGCAGACAGCTCTTTATAAATTTCAGTTATGAATTTGGGCACATCATAAAGCCTATCCGCTATTTCATAATTGGCATCCGTACCAGTTACAGGCATTACAGAAGCATAAATAATGGTGTCAAAATTCATTTTTTTTGATACCTGGATTACAGCAAGCTCATTGATATTCAGCGGTGGGTATTCAAATATTTCTTCGTCAATTATTTGCTTTACCCTAAAAGGAGGTAGGGGTTGATCGGGCACCTGATCATGTACGGCCTGAAATAAAACATTGCCAGGCGCTACCAATTGACCTCCAATGGGAAAGTTCAGCTTAAAAGGGGGCATCCCAATAGCAAAAGAAGTTTGACCCGTGCTATAACTAAATCTTTTATTACTTTCCAATCTGATTTCACCACTGACTGAATACGAATAGCTCTTGTCCCGTTCGCAGATCAGCATATTATTGTAGTCACTGACACCTATAAAACTACTGTAATAATTATTGGGATCCTCAATGCCCGTCTTTCGTTCAAAAAACTCCTTAGGTCCGTTTCTCCATCGCAATGTTCTGTCAAAATCTGCCATATCCACTCCTTCTTTCATAATAGTGGTCTGATAACTAAATTTTCTATATGCATCGCAATAAGGAACATACTTAATTACAGGCACTACTGATTCGAAAGGAATAATACTATTAGCCGCAGGATAAATGGGCTCAACAAAAAAAGATACACCGCAATCGGCATCACTTTCTACATATTGAAATACATTGATGTTGCTTTGAGCAAACTCAGCCGGATAATTAAATTCTTCACTATAAGCAGTTATTCGAACGGCATAAAAATGACCGGCTATAAATGGTAAGTTATCTAACTGAACAGCATGGGTAGAGGAAACATCCAGTTCATTGTAAAAAGGATTGACGTTAACATCATTCATCATAATGGTAGCTGCATTCTCAGAGGGAAATTGGCCGCCGTTTTCATTCATATCGATAATCTTGACATTGTATTTTGTGGCTTGCCTTAAATCAGGATCCGAAAGTACATGTGTCCATGTGATATTAAAAAATGTTTTAATGGTGCCATCCAGGGAGCTTTCGGCCAGGGGTTGTAACAAGGTTGGACGATCCGGAAATTGAATTTCGAATTCAAGACAACTGGTAGCCAGGACTAGCCCATTATTGGGATTCTTTGCAGTTAAACAATATGAATAGTTCCCTTCGGGCAGTATGCCATGCTGAATCAATGCAGATTTTTGGTCTTGTGTCAAAGAGCCATAGTTAATATCGTTGACATTAAAATTGAGACATAAGAGGTCAAAATTACCAATGCCAAATGTTTTTATACCAAAAGATTCTATCTCCACATTGCAGGTAGGATCAGCCGATGCTATACTAAGTCCACTGGGCCCAGAAATTGAAGCATACATTTTTAGGTCTGCAGGAAAAATACTATTATTCTTAATTTTGGCTGTAATTACACCCAAATCCTCAAGATAGTTTTGAGCTAAAACCGGATATGGATATTTACCGTTTATAGTGATTTCGATTTGCGCTTGCACGTTGTGCACTAAAATGCCGAAAAAGAATACTGATAAAATTAAAACAGGTCTCATTTGATAGGCATTGAAAAATTTGTATAAAATCTTGATTCATTAAACGGAGCCATCGAAATAGCAGATTTTCTGGTAATGTAGTTGTGTTGCAACATTAAGCTCCCCTTACCTACCTTAATGGTTATCGTAGGGCCAATGTTAAACTGCAAACAAGCATTCACTTTGTTTTGCTGATTACTGCTTATAGAACTCCTGATTCGCACATTCAATCTATCGTGCATAAATGCTGTAGATACGTTAATGGATAAGCCTGTTCTGTTGCTCACAGAAACATCATTCTTATACTCGTATTTAAATAAATTCATTCCAGCATTCCATTTATTGGGTCTATTTCTAATTTGATAACCAACACTATAGCTGATATTAGAAGAATATAAGGTAGCAAAATCATTTGAGCTTAAATCATTCAGACTTTGTTTGGTAACATTTAAATGGATACTGTGCTGCCATACTTTATTATGAAATCTCAAATATGGACTAATAGCATTGGTGGCATTGATCTGAATAAAACGAACTGTATCCAAGACATTTTGAAGACTCGGTTTTTGATCAAAATTATAATTAGAGAGTTGGGCATCCAGGCCGAACCAACGAACAGGATTTATTTGTACATTAATATCATAAATCTTTTGGCGCACTGTGCTGGATCTAAGATTGACAAGATTATTTCTGTCTATTCCATAGGAGCCACTCAATGAAACAACACCATTGAATAATGAAATAGCGGATTGTAGAGAAATGTTCTCGCGGTCACCCCTCAGAAAATTTACCCCAAAACTTTGATAGAAGGGATCAATTCTCTGGTAACGGGCTTTTAATGAAAAACTCCTGAATGTATACCCCAAAATTGCATCACCGGCAAAACTGAGTGTAGTAGATTTATTGGGTTCCACCATATCACTTAAAGCAGACAGAATCCCATTCTGCTTCAGGTCACCCTCCTCTAATTCAGCGCCATTTTTATTATGGGTAACTGCGCTTGCGGCTCCATTGATCGCAATATTGAGGCTTTTTCCTATTATATCAAAAGAAGTAGATACACCAAGACAGGTATTTGCCTGGGGTGCGTAAAATAAAGAATCCCCTGTATCCAGATTCTTGTCTTGATCACTGCCCATTAAAAGTGAGAAGTCAATATAATTTCTGTTATTTCCTATGCCCAACTTAAAAGCAGTCAACTTTCTGCAATATGGGTTGATAATTCCGCTGTGTTGTGTTAAAGTGTCAGATAGAATTTTAGGATTGTACACTTTACCTGAAATCACGGCAAACCTGAAAACACCAGGATTTATCTCAACACCAACACCATATACCTGCATTCCCGAAAGCAAATACTTGTTATATTCAAGTTGCGAGTGACCTAAATACAATTTTGCCCATTTATAGGATGGACTAAGGCTAAAACGCGAAAAAGAAGCTCCATAACTTGCTTGCCGATCTCTAAAAATAAAACTAAATGGCAAATCAAAACCATAAACTGATAAGGAGGAATTTATACCAAATGAGTAAGCAAATGGAGAATAAAGAGCTTTATTTGAGTTGCTATTAACAGATGTTAAACCGGCATTTATACTAGCTGACCAATCAAATGGCTTTACCTTTGTAAATCCGGAAAAATCCTGACTTGCGGCGCCTCCCGCACCAGCCAAAAACAATAAAAATAATAAAACCTGCTCAAATCTGGGCATACTTATATTGTATTTCTATCTGCAAATATGACAGCCTTATGGCATATTAGAAATAGCACATTTGTAGTAATTGGGCATAAAAGCCATAGTTCAAATGTGGTAAATTAAAAAACCCAGCTTATGAACTGAATAAGTTGTATGCTTACAAACGACTATGAACAAGCTTTTTTTGACAAGAAACAAAAACTGTAAAAATTCTTTAAAAAGGAATACAACAAACACTTAGAATTTGCTTTGTTTATAAATGTGAAAATGATAACTTTGAACGAAGGAAAATTTCAATTATCAATTTGTCAGCAACCCATATTATAGAGTATTTTTATCAATTCTTTCAAGGCATACTACTTTTTCAAGTAATATTCTTTGGAGTGCTTTCTTTCTTGACAAAAAGAAAGGAAGTGTTTCTGTATTGTCAAATGATATTGATAACTTCAATCTACTTTTTCCTTAATGCTCCAGACACCTTTTTTCATCTTCCACCCGAGACAATATTTGATTCATGGTGGTATCCATATGTTAATTTTGCATTGCTTTTATCTGTAATGCTCCTCTATTTGCTTTTTTTAAAAGAAATATTTATTGAAACGAACAATATAAAATGGGTTAGTATCACTCTAAAATATACAATGATAGCGTTCCCACTGGTTTACATTACTTTTGCCATATTTGTTTACCTAAAATACACAAACGATTTAATATTTTATGCAGCCCATCTGATCAATGGCCCTTATTGCGCCCTTTTGATTTACCACAACCGAAAAACAAAAAGTGATCATAAGTTAATAATTTACGGACTTTTAGTAACTTTTATTTCTGTGGTGCTCACCATGTTAATGACAATCGAATACAATCAAGGTAATTATACTTACATACTGCAAAAATACCCATTATTATACATACGAATTGGTATACTCGTAGACATCTTCCTCTTTCAGCTTTTTCTAATGAGGCATTGGGTGCACCAGGAGAAAGAATTGGCAACACAAAATATCAAGAAACAACTTGAAATAATGGAATATAAAAACTATGTTAATCATGCGCTCCACGACGATATTGGCACCTCCCTAAGTAAAATAAATCTCAGATCATACATGGCACTTCAAAAGATAAAGGATCCGCGATACGATGTTGCCAAAACGCTTCAATCAATGAACGCAGAAGTCCTTATCATGATTGATAAAATTAAAAATATTTTGAATGATCATCAAAACTTAAAAGATATACCCTGGCTGGAGGATATTCATACTTTTGCAAAAGAAATGTGTGAGTTTAAAAACATAGAACTCACCTGGAATGCGCAGGCAGAAGGAGACTTGGGATTGACATATCATCAAAAATATCAAATTGTACTTATCACTAAAGAAGCCATAAACAATGCTGTAAAATACAGCGCATGTACACAAATAGAAGTTTCAATAATACAAAAAACCAAGGGCGTGATAGCCATAATTAGTGATAATGGACTTGGTTTTGACATCAATCAGGCTCAATTTGGCAACGGACTTAAAAACATGAAAACACGGGCAGAAAATATAAATGGAGCCATTCAATACACATCTGAAATAAATTCTGGTAGCCAAGTAGAACTCATAGTCCATGCTTAATAAACTTAAAACGAAAACTGGTGTAATAGGCTTAAATAATTTTATTTTTACATGAGAGCCTATAGCGAACCCCTTCACCAGGATTACTAATCAATTCCATTGACCCTCCAATTTTTTCCATACGTGATCGTATACCATCCAACCCATGGCCTATATGTGGGTTTGACATTATAAATCCAATGCCATTGTCGGATAGAATAACTAAAAATTCATCCTCTTTTATTTCTTTAATTCTAAATTGAATTTTGGATGCTTTAGCATGTTTGAAAATGTTGTTATTGATTTCCTTTATGATG
Source organism: uncultured Saprospiraceae bacterium (assembly GCA_937973565.1). Classification (GTDB taxonomy): domain Bacteria; phylum Bacteroidota; class Bacteroidia; order Chitinophagales; family Saprospiraceae; genus JADKBO01. The sequence goes on from CALJKQ010000286.1 coordinate 19,386, forward strand.
AACCTCAATTGTGCTTTAACAAGAGGATCAAGTTCCATATTGGTGTGCTTTAAATCCAATTCCATATCCAATATCATTTGAGTATCTTTCCAATAGTCGGCAATCCAATCTCTAAGGTCATTGAATAAATCTGAAACCTTAATGCCTCCAGACTTCATTGCGTAATACAAATCATTTAGTTGACGTTGTGCCAAATGAACATCTGCGGACAATTTGGATATCTGATTTCGAAATTCAACAGATCGGAAGAGCGTCGTGTAGGGAAAGAG
>CALJKQ010000287.1 GCA_937973565.1 uncultured Saprospiraceae bacterium
TGGTGACTGGAGTTCAGACGTGTGCTCTTCCGATCTTAAATGAATTAGGTAAATGGGCAGAAATTTGTTGGTATGACATTCCTAATCATTTTCCTTTTGTTGAATTGGGTGCATTTATGGTAATGCCAGACCATATCCATGGCATAATAATTATTAACAAACCAATTTTCTCTGATACAAATGTGGAGTCGCAAAATATTGCGACGCCACATTCTTTTTATGGAGACTATTCTGCAAAAAATAAATTTGGGCCTCAATCCAAAAATTTGGCATCCATTATCAGAGGATACAAAATTGGGGTCACCAAAAAATCAAAATCATTGAATCCTGGGTTCAAATGGCAGACTCTCTATTATGATCATATCATCAGAAATGATGATGATTTGGAAAGAATCACAAAATATATTCTTAACAACCCCCTAAATTGGTCAAAAAAAAGGAAAGCCAAAAAATAGATTGAAAACAACTGCTGGTATTCCATCCCCAATCATTTTCCCTTTGTTGAATTGGGGGCATTTGAAGTAATGCCAGTCACCTTATATTTTCCCTTTTTTTCTATCCCAATCCTCCATTTTCATTGTATATTTATCAAATGAAAACAACCCATTATGACTACGACTTCGTTATCATTGGCAGTGGCTTTGGTGGCTCTGTATCTGCCCTGAGGTTGAGTGAAAAAGGCTATAAGGTGCTGGTCATCGAAAAAGGCAGGTGGTTTAAGAAAGGAAACGATTTTGCCAAAACCAATTGGAATTTAAAAAAATGGTTGTGGGCGCCTGCCTTGGGACTTAAGGGCATCATGCGCATCAGTCTTTTCAAACATGTAACCGTACTCAGTGGTGTAGGTGTTGGAGGTGGTTCTTTGGTGTATGCCAACACCTTGCCCATACCCTCGAAATCCTTTTTTGAATCACCGGGCTGGTCAGATCTGGCTGATTGGGAAGATGAGTTAGCCCCCCATTATCAAACCGCTCGTACCATGCTGGGAGCGACTCAACATCCTTACCACAGCAAAAGTGAGAAGGCGATGTCGACATTGGCGGAAGAATTAGGGAAAAAAGTTGCCTTCGAAAAACCCCACCTTGCTATTTATTTCGGGAAGCCCGGTGAAACGGTGGAGGACCCCTATTTTGATGGCAAAGGACCGGATCGCACCGGCTGTATCCTATGCGGAGCGTGCATGACCGGCTGCAGACACAATTCGAAAAATACCCTGGATAAAAATTACCTGTATCTCGCCCAAATCCATGGTGCAGAAATTTTAGCGGAAAGGGAGGTAGTGGATGTTGCACCCATCAATGGTGATGGCAGTGAAGGCTATATAATAACATATCAATCTTCCCTTTCATGGGTTAAAAACAAACAAACCATAAGGACCCAGGCTGTTATTTTTTCTGCAGGTGTAATGGGCACCCTGTCATTGCTAACCCACCTGAAACAAAAGAGCCTGCCACTGCTATCCGATATGCTGGGTAAAAGAGTTAGAACCAATTCGGAGAGTCTGATAGGCGTGGTTTCTTATGATAGACAAACCGATTACAGCGAGGGTGTGGCCATTGGCTCATTGCTCCATATTGATGAACGCAGAAACCTGGAACCTGTGCGATATGGTGCCGGCTCAGGATTCTGGAGAATGCTGGTAGCCCCACTGACCGGTGCGGGTTCAACGCTGGGCCGTATAGCAGGCATCATTGGCGACTGGCTAATACATCCCATAGATAATATAAGGGTTTTGTTTACCGACGATTTTGCCAAACGCAGTCTGGTGCTGTTGTACATGGAGACCATCGATTCAACCATAAGATTGGTAAAGTCTCCATTTGGAAAACTGGCTACCCAACTGGAAGAAGGACCTGCCCCCACCGCACGCAATCCCATGGCTTTTGATCTGGCCCGCAGAATGGCTAGTATCATGAAAGGGAAGGCCATGGTAGTTGTATCAGAGGCACTATTTGGCATTCCCACTACAGCTCATATCCTGGGCGGCGCCTGCATGGGTAAAAACGACAAAGATGGAGTCATAGATGCAGATCATCGGGTCTTCAATTATCAAAACATGTGGATTTGTGACGGCAGTACCATTTCTGCCAATCCGGGTGTGAATCCCAGTCTTACCATAACAGCGCTTACCGAAAGGGCCATGAGTAAAATCAATCCCAAAACAATTTAATATTCTCGAATACTATCATGGACAAAAAACATAGCTTCGTAAGCGATCTGGATCAAAAGGAGTACCCAATAAGTGAACGGGTATCCGGCAGTTCTGTCAATGGAGCCATCCTGCAGATTATTAAAGAACAGTTCCCCTCGTTCCACACCGGCATGTCTTTATCTGTTTCCGAACTCAACGATTTTCGCAAAAAGTATTTGTCTCAACTGATGAACCGCCAAATCGGGGAACTATCAAAACTGGAAGAAACGGTACTCAATGCGATGTCCGACCGCTCCACCCTTGCCGATAAACCCATAGAGGAAGAAAGCACAGGACTTACCTTTGGCCAGCGTATGGCTGATAAGGTAGCCGCCTTCGGGGGTAGCTGGTCATTTATTGGAACCTTTTTGATGTTCATGGCAATTTGGATCAGCTCAAACGTATATTTACTGGCCAACAAAGCCTTCGACCCCTACCCTTTCATTCTTTTGAATCTCATTCTTTCCTGTATTGCTGCTCTGCAAGCACCCATCATTATGATGAGCCAAAACAGACAAGAAGAAAAAGACCGGGAGCGCGCCAAAAAAGATTACATGATCAATCTGAAATCAGAATTGGAAATCAGATTGCTCCACGAAAAAATCGACCACCTCATCATTCATCAACAGCAGGAATTACTGGAGATCCAGCAATTGCAGATTGATATGATGAATGATATTCTGGAGTCGGTTCGCAAAAGCAAGTAGTATCCGAGATATCCGGCATCGGAGCCCCGGCACCTGTCCCTACGAGGGCGAAGCAGTTGTAGGGATCGGGCATCGGAGCATCGGGCATCGGAGCATCAGGCATCGGAGCATCGGGCAGCTTGTCACTTCATAAAAAAATTGACACTTTTTAGTAAATAATCCTGCGGCAGGTTTACATTATTTTTTTAATTCTAATACCACATGTCATTTTATTATGATCTTTACCTCGACTGGGGAAAGCATCTATGGCTACACAAGGTTAATGCCAATACCAAATATCCCTTTAATCTCTCAATACATACATTTTATTAATTTTGTAGCATGAGATACCTGCTTCTATCCCTGGCCTTCATCTTGTGGCACCGTATTGATCTTACGGCTCAAAAGGTTTCAAAGTATTATTCAGTGGAAAATGCCAGGTGGGCTGACTCCCTGTTATCTACCCTTACTTTGGAAGAAAAAATAGGTCAGCTGCTCATGCCGAGGGGCAATGTATCCGGTAAGCCCCATGATGTGGAAAAACTAAAATCCTGGGTAAGAGATTATAAAATCGGGGGCATTGTATTTTTTGCGGCACCACCTTCGGTCCAAGCCCGCATTACTAATGAACTTCAGGTCAAAAGCAAGGTCCCTATGTTTGTAGGTGAAGATTTTGAATGGGGTCTGGCTATGCGACTGGATAGTACCGATCGTTTTCCCTATGCCATGAGTCTGGGTGCCATGACGGGTGACGATGAACTCATCGAAGCCATGGGTCGCGAAGTGGGCAGGCAGTGTAAAAGAATGGGGGTGCACATCAATTACGCACCTGTGGTGGATGTCAACAACAACATCGACAACCCGGTGATCAATTTCAGATCCTTTGGCTCTGATAAGGAAGCAGTAGCCCGAAAAGGCATTGCTTACATGCGGGGCCTGCAATCTCAAAATGTGATCGCTACGGCCAAACATTTTCCAGGCCATGGAGATACACAAGTGGACTCCCACAAAGACCTGCCTGTCATCGCGCACGATTCTGTAAGGCTGCACACGGTAGAGTTGTATCCCTTCCAATCCTTGATCAATGCAGGTGTAGGCGGCATCATGACGGCGCATCTCAATGTGCCGGTGCTGGACAAAAAAGGGGGCACTGCGGCTACCTTTTCAAAGGCCATCGTTGACGATTTGCTGAGAAAAAAAATGGGTTTTACCGGCCTTACCTTCACCGATGCCATGGATATGAAAGGTGCCATCAAAAACTTTGGCCCCGGTGAGGCCATGGTCCAGGCTTTTCTGGCCGGTAACGACCTGCTGGAAACTTTTGCCGATGTACCGGTGGCCGTAAATGCATTGCTCTCAGCCGTGAAAGAAGGTAGAATCAGTGATTCGCTGCTCAACAGCCGTGTAAAAAACATATTGATGGCCAAGGCCTGGGTGGGGCTCAACCACTATCAACCCATCGTGTTGGAAGGCCTCGTCAAAGATCTTAATGGAGACAGTACTGCCCTGCTCAACCGAAAATTTGCTGAAGCCAGCGTAACCCTGGTGAAAAATGAAGGGAATTTATTGCCCATCGAGGATCTTACCAACCGAATTGCTATCGTATCCGTGGATGGTAAATTGCATAACGACTTTCAAAAACAATGTGGTCAATATACGGCTGTAGATTTCTATTCATTTCTTTCTACGGATTCTGATAGTTTGCTTCTTGACTTAACGGCAAAACTTTCATCATACGACAAAGTGATTGTGGCTTTGCATTTAAAAGAAATCCGGCCATCTGCAAAGTACAGCATTACCGATCAGATC
>CALJKQ010000288.1 GCA_937973565.1 uncultured Saprospiraceae bacterium
AAAACTTCTTCACGCCTGCACGCAGCATTTCTTCTGCTACTGCCTTTGACTCTGATGGATGTTTTAATAAAAACCCTTCCTGCTTGTACAGGTAGTCCCATCTTCTGTGATCATCGGTATTGAGCTCGGGTTCTGTGCCAAAGATGAATACTTTGTTGGTTTGATCTTTGTTGAATCGTTTGTTGAGGCTTTCATTGGTCACGAGCAGGTGCGAAATAGCAGCATCCTTCACTTTGTCAAAATCAAAATATTGGGCCAGGTACAGGGTGCCATTTTTGCCAATGGCATCCAATGCATAATTGAGGTAAAAGTCGGGTATGATGTGATGGTCGATGTCAATTTTGACATGGATGTTTTCTTTTACCACGTTGATTGATCTTTAAACCCACTCCTCAATCTCATTCATAGTATTTCATACTGCCAGGGAAGTTCTTCTAAAGCCACTCCCCTTCATCAGTCCAATGAAATATCTGTTTTTTAGTTTATGCTATTTCTACCTCGTATTTTCCATATTGCCATTTTTCCTTTACAATGTTTACAAAAATTTTATATTTAATTTTGTTTAAATTAATTTGAGGGCAATACTTTTTTCCTTGTGCCCATTATTCAGGGGAAGTCTATTTAATTTGTTTAAGAAGATCAAACAAAATAAATTAATAGCAGAATTTTTAGTTCGATAATTTATTTATATTTGCTTATTATTCAATTACTTGTCAATAAAACCGTCAGTTAAAAGAACTATCCAAAAAATGATAAATGGCGCTTGATATTTATGGTATTGAAAATTTAAATTTCATATATATTTTACATTAATACATAAGTATGTTGAGAATTAGGAAGTTAACGTTGAAAAATATTGGACCATTCACAAATGAGGAATTAGATTTTTCCATTAAACCTGGTCATCCAGATATACACATTATTGTCGGTCCGAATGGGACAGGAAAAACCACAATTTTACATTCACTAGCCTCAACTTTTGATTATTTTGAGACTGATCATAAAGAACACGTATCAAATAATTTACATAAACGATTTAAAAAAAGCAATGGAAAATTCTCTGAGGACGACAAAGCGATGGCAGATTCTTATTCTCATGTGATATTAACAGATAAACATGAAAAAGTAATTGACAAATTAATAAATTATGGATGTAAAAAATGTGGAAACATACACCAAAATTTTGAAAAAACTATCTCAAATTCTCTCGTTATGAGTAAGAATGGCAATAACTATCAGAATGTACCTCAATCAAAATTATTGTTAAATTATAAAAACTCAATTAGGTCCAAAGATTTAACAAATAAAAGAATATCATTTGCTGCTTTTGGTTATTCAGGGTATCGATTAATTGAATCAGAACATGTTGAAATTAGTGATAACCAAAGTTTCAATCCATTGTACTTGGCATTAGAATTCGTTAAAAAAAAGGATGGAACAGAGAAAGAATTCAAACTATCAAATTGGATAGCTTCAAGGTACTCTAAAGCAGCATTAGCAGAAGTTGCGGGTAACAAGTCTTTAGCTGAAAAGTACAGACATTCCGTGACAAAATTGGTGCAACTTATTAATGATCTTACAAATAATACATATAACATAATAATAGAAACAAATCCATGGAAGGTAGTCATCAGTTTTTGTAATAACAATTTAGAATTTGATGTATTACCAGATGGATTAAGATCCATTTTAAGTTGGATTGGAGATTTGCTAATGAGACTGGATGCAATTCCTTGGGAGGATGAAGGGAAGTTAGTAAATGAGCAAAATATAATTATTTTTTTAGACGAGGTGGAGGTGCACTTGCATCCAACCTGGCAGTATAAAATTTTAAAAATGATATATTCTCTACTCCCCAATTCGCAAATTTTCATAACAACTCACTCTCCATTTATAATCAACTCATTAGATAATGCTAAGTTATATTTATTAGAGTTAAAAGATTGTAGTTCAAGACTAAGTAGATCTTTATTAACTGAGAATAGTTGGTCGATCAGTTATGTCCTTGATGAAATATTAAATGCTAAGTTACAATTTGGATTTGAAGTTTCGGATAAAATTAACAGATTTAATTTTATAGATAGTCAAATAGTTGAAGGAAATTTTGAGAATGAAACCGAATTTAAGGATTTAATTTCAGAGCTTTCAAATGAAAGTGATGAAGTCTGGTCAATTATTCTGCCTAGATTATTGCGATTAAAGAAGGGGGGGGTAAATTACTTGAATGGATAAAATAATTAGGCCTTTTATACAAAATGTAAGTTCTTTAGCATCACACATCGATGAAATGAATAGTCTTAATGCTAAATGTGCTGAAGGAACTTGCCAATGGAGGTCCTCGGGGAATTTGTATACAGCAATCAAGAAGGCATGTTCTGAATTGACATTCGATCATTGTAGTTTCTGTGATGGATATCCTTTGGATGTTACCTCAAAAAAAACAATTGAACATTACTTTCCTAAAAATGAGTTTAGAGTTAAGACCTATGAGTGGACTAACTTATTTTTATGTTGCGATAAATGTCAATCAAATGCAAATAGGCATTCCCCTTTTAGATATACTTTAAAACCTGATGATGAGGATTATAGTTTTGAAAAATATTTTTGGTTTAATCCAGCTGATGGAGATATTTGTGTTAATGAATTCTTGGAAGAAGACGACAGGGCAAAAGCAACAGCTTTTTTAATAAGGTACGGGATAAACGATGATGGCGTAAGAAAATCGGCCAGAAAGAAAAGATATTCGGAACTTTTATCTATAGTTGCTAATACAGATCAATTACTTGAACGTAATTTGGAACAGTACAGATTTATCGTTGACTTGGTGCAACAATTACGTTACCATATTAAATGATATCATTTATTTTAAAAGTGTTATTTTTATAATATTTATGTTTATTGTAACAGAATAATTATATTTAATATAATTAGTAGTCTTCAATTAAAGTTATATCTTCATTATTTAGGTTAAATATAGTGTAAATTATCCTATCAATTTCGTTTTCATACAATTCTGTGTTAAAATTGATGTTTTCTTCTTTTTTACTTGCAATAGATTTAACAAGGTGAATAATCTCATTATCAAATTCACTTCTGCAAAATGGTAGTTCGTCAACTTCGTATCCATTTACATTGCTACTTGTGCTTCTGCATTTGAAAACAAAATTCAGTAGTTTTGAGTTTAACCATCCTAGTATTAGTTCACATTCTATTTGAGCCGGGGAAAGAAGATAATTACAAGAATTTGCAAGAAAAATGTTTTTATTTATTAATGTAGCTTTTAACCTTTTTCTTTCATTTACTCCTGTAAGACCTTGTAAAGCTATTCTTTTTTCTTGGCTATCTTCCAATTTTTTGTTTGACACGATTTTTTCTAATTTAATTTTATTAATAAATTCAATCGTTCCTTGAGATATATCCTTATTGTTTTTTTTGAAAATATATCTGTCTATTTGAACACCCTTTACAAAGATGTTGTCTTGAGGATCTTCAGTTATTGCAGGTTTTCCAAAAGTCATATCAATTTCTCCTGTTAGGCATTTTGAAATAGACCCCAGTTTAAAAATATTTTGTTTTTCATATATTTTAACAAGGAGATCAAAAGATTTTGAATTAGTTAATGGGATTTGTATCAAATCTGGATTAAGTTTTACGAGTTCACTGTAACTGAAAATTGTTCTATCAGTACTTATTTCTCTTTTATATGATATTCCTGCATCAATTTTATCACTTAAGTTCTTACTGCAAGTAATTAATATTGATGTCGACATCTTGACATCTTCAAAGACTCTGCGTGATGTGTTATCTCTTTCAGGGAATGAATCTATTTTTATAACTGAATGTTTTTCAAAAATATGTTTTCTTAGGTTTGCTGAAGTTGTATCTGTAAGGATGCCGAATGGAATTATCATTGCTTGATAACCAACTTCAGAGCTAATTTTAAAACTAAACGCCAAAAAAATTCTAGCTGCATTGAGAACGCCCCCTGTTGCTTCTGGGTATTGTTTTTTTAAAATTTCAATAATTGTATCATCAGTTGTTAGTGAAATTTTTTGATTTTGTTTTTTATTGAACAATCCATACGGCGGATTCCCAATCACCACATCAAACCCAACAAAATCCCCCTTATCATTCAGCACTTCCGGAAACTCAAATCGCCACTCAAAGGCATTTTCGTAGATCTTGTTGGCCTTGATCTCTTCTATTTCTTTTTCGAGGGCTACGATATCGGCTTGTATTTTTTTGATTTGTTTTTCCCAGGCTGTTTTTTCTTTGTCGCTAAGCGCAAAGAGGGAGGTTTGGTTGGTGAGGTTGAAGAGGTCTCCTTTGAGCTTGCTAAGTTTGAGGAGTTTGGGATCGTTTTTGCTGATTTCGCTTCTGAAGTCAGATTTGATGCCTTCAATTAGACTTTCCATATCCCGCTTCTGCTCTTTGTTTTGCGCATTGCGGTAGGTGTCCACATAGATCCGGTAGTCATCAATGCTCCACTTGCTTTTTTTAAGGGCCTGTCCCAGATCTGCATCGATGGCAAAGCGGCTCACCAGGGAGTTGCCACATTTGATGTTGATGTCGATGTTGGGCAGGGTCTCCAGCTCGCGCTCATTTTTGTAGTAGGCGTTTTTGAGCAGTTCAATCCAAAGGCGCAGTCGGCAGATCTTCACTGAGTTGGGGTTGATGTCCACGCCAAAGAGGCAGTTTTCTATAATGGTTTGTTTTTCATGAAAGAGCGTCTCCTGCACCCGCTGGCTTTCTTTATGGCCGGGCTTGTATTCAAAGAGTTCACCTTCTTCATCGGTGATGATGAGTTCGTCGTTGACTACTTCTACGTGGTATTCTTTGAGTCGTTTGCCATCGCGGTCTTGCAGTATGCGCAGGTCGTTTTTGATGGCAATCACTTCATTGAGGGCAGATACCAAAAAGTGGCCGGAACCCACCGCCGGATCGCAAATGTGCAAGCTGTTGATGATTTTATTGGCCTCTTTGCGGTCATCGATTTTGTCGTAGAGTTCTTCAAAGGTCTCACATTGCCAGGTCTTGGCTTCATTAAATTTTTGAACTACGGCCCTGCGTATGGTTTCGCGGCACATGTACATGGTGATGAAGCCGGGCGTAAAGAAGGAGCCGTCTTTGTAGCCATTGATCTTTTCAAAGATAAGACCCAGCACCGAGGCATTGATGAGGGGCTTATTGTCTTCCTGTATATCTTCGGTACCCTCGCTGCCAAAATCGTAAGCATCGAGAAACTGGAAGAGGTAGTCGAGTGTATTGAGCGCTCCGGTTCTTTTTTTACCACCTTCGTCCTTGAGTACCGTTTGCCCGAAGATGGGTATGGTGCGGTCATCTTTGAGGTTGCTGATAAACAGAGTGTTTTGTTCCAGATCGGTCGGCTCAAAAAGCGAAGAGTTGAGGTAGGGTACCTTTTCAAAGGCCTGTTTTACGTCCGCTTGTCGGTCCTGGTGTTTGCGGGCCAAAACCTGAAAAAATAGCCCATTGAGGTCGTCATAACTTTTGATGGCCTCGCCATTGAGAAAGGCATAGGCCTTGTCACCCTTGTGGTAGCTGATGAGCTGGGCTTCCAGCAGTTTAAGAAAGAGGATGCGGTTGATCCAGGTGAGGGTGAGTTCCAGCCCTACATTGTACAGTCGCTCGGGTAGGGTAGCTCCAAACTGCCCCGGTTTTTCGATGCGACGGATCCTGTCTTCGGCATCCAGCTGGTTGATGGCACTTTCGAGTAAGGTGCCCAGATGACGGTCGCTTTCCTTGCTTCTGCCTATGAGTTTTTTACTGCCTTCCTTGGTTTCGCTCAGCCCTATGATGTGCAACAGTTCGCTGTAAAATTTCTTATCGAGGCTGTTGCTGTCGTTGGCAAACGGAAGCTTGAGTAGGTGCTCGGGCGATAAGAGTTTATAAAGAGAAATGAGCATGTTGTCATCGTCCTTATCGGTATTGCGCACCGCCTTTTGATAGTCGCGCAGATCAAAGTAGGTGTATTCCACTTCTCCTTTGAGCTCGTTGATAAAGGGTTCTGCAATTTGTTTGTAAAAGAAGTCGGTTTTCACATCCGCCAGCCGCTTCTCTTCAAATTCCTGAAACTGTTTGACCAGTCCTTTATGTTGGGCAAAAAGCCGGTCGAATAGGGTAGCGTCAAAGATATACCATTCATAGATATTGGTAATCACCAGGTGTCGCACCTCCAGGTTTTTATGTAAGATACGTTCCCTGAGGTAATAAAGCACCAACTCCTGAAACGCCTTTGCATTGAGCTTGCCCGGGCTCACCATTTCTGCCTTGTTGGTCGGTTTTTTGGCCTCAATGATGACACCCACCGTAGTGTTGGCATCACCCCCGTTGTGCACCACCAGGTCATTGCGACCTTTCGTATTAATAAAGTATGATTTTTTGTAATATGTATCTTTCAGAAAATCAGATACTAAATTTTTATGAAATTCCTCCGATTCCTTTTCGTTGCTGCCATCGAGTAGTCGGATGAGATTGGCCTTAAATGTTTCAATTTCAGCCCTGCCCGGTTTTACTTTTAAGTAAGCCTTATTGAGTGCCTGTCGCGGTTTGAGTGCCTTGGAGTTCATATAATTTTCGATTGCGATGTGGTGTAAAGATAGAGAAAAAACTGCTTACCGCTCACCGAGAACCGCTCACCGAGAACCGCTCACCGAGAACCGCTCACCGAG
>CALJKQ010000289.1 GCA_937973565.1 uncultured Saprospiraceae bacterium
CCTTCGCCAGCACAGACATTACTAAACAATACGCTCGAAGCAGCAGGTTTAAAATATTCTGATGTTACCATTATCAAAACGACGGACAATCTTAAAGCTGCTGAAATGTTCAGATCTAAAGATGTAGATGCAGCCGTAGTTTGGAGTCCGGATGATATAGTGGCCACAAGAGATGTACCGGGTTCTAAGATCCTGGTTACAACCCGCGAACAGTCCCACATCATTGCCGATATCTTTTTTGCTAAAGAGTCAGTCTTAAATGCAAAAAAAGAAATGATTCAGGGCTTTTATGAAGGTTGGATGAAAGGAGTCGCTGAACTTAAAAATCCGGTAAATGCCAACAAAGCTGCCCGCTACCTGGCTGAACTCAATGGTGTGCCTGTTGATGATGCCAAAGGAATGATGCAAAATGTGTATTGGACAAACCATGGAGATAACCTCAACTTTTTTGGATTGAATCCTGAGTACAAAGGACAGAAAGGTCAGGATTTGTATGAAAAAATGGCTAAAAAATTTGTTGAAACAAAAGACGCGGAAACCCTGGCTCCCGCATGGAGGGCTGTAATCAATACAGCTACCGTTCAGGCAGCCAATGATGCATTGTCAGGTGCTAATTATGCCGCAGAGACGCCAAAAGTTTTCACCAAGTCCAGTGACGATAAAACAGTGACGCCAATTTCCGTAAAACCCATTTCTATCAATTTTGAAAGTGGACAATTCAAATTATCTGAAAATGCCAAAACCATCATCGATCTTCAGTTTGCTGATGTTGCCAAAATTTTTGGTAATACAAAGGTGAGAATAGAAGGCAATACGGATAACGTCGGATCAAAAAGCTCTAATCAGGTGCTTTCACAGAAAAGGGCTCAGGCTGTCGCAGATTACCTTAGGAGCGAATATGGAATGGATGCCAACAAGTTTGTTATTGTCGGAAATGGACCGTCAAAACCGGTTACCGGATGCGAAAGCAACGCAACCGAGGAATGTAAAGCCAAAAACCGAAGAACAGAATTTCAACTGATACCGGATTAAACATGGCAAACCTATCCTGGCTCTTTGAACTTCGGGGGGAAGTAAAGGGTAAGTCGAATTACATCCTTTTGTTACTGGGTCTTTTCGGCATTCTTTTGGTTTGGTTGTTGCTCACCATGGGTGAAAATCCGCTGGTACCATCCGGTATTTTACCTAAACCCACCAAAGTGGTATCAGCATATGGAGATCTGTTGCATGACAATGAATTGGTTAGAAATATTACCACTTCTTATGCGCTGAATTTAGGTGGCTACATTAAGGCACTGCTATGGTCACTTCCTTTAGGTTTTCTGGTTGGTTTGTTTCCATTATTCAGAGGTAGTTTTCAGCATGTGGTTAACGCATTAAGGTATTTGCCACTTACAGCCGTTACCAGCTTATTCATTGTATGGTTTGGTATTTATACTGAAATGAAAATGAATTTCCTCGCCTTCGGTATATTCCTCTATTTGTTGCCCACCATTATCCAACGAATCGATGAAGTCGAGGATGTGTACCTCACAACTGTCTATACCCTTGGCGCTTCCAAATGGCAAACCTTCAGATCTGTTTATTTCCCTGCAGTCATGTCAAAACTGTCTGATGATATCAGAGTGCTTACGGCTATCAGTTGGACATACATAATAGTGATTGAAAATATTGGATCAGAAGGAGGACTTGGATTTTTACTTCACGGCCCCTCAGCTAGGCAGGGTAGAGTAGACAAAATGTTTGCTCTGCTCATACTTATAATGGTGATAGGCGTTGTTCAGGACAGATTTTTTAAATACTTGGATAGGAAAATATTTCCACACAAGTATCAACTCAAAGAAAATCTGGAAGACAACAAACAACAGAACCTGGCCAGCGATACCATGGACTTTATCGGTAATGTTTTTGGGTATGTTTTCCTGGCGATTTATGCGCTTTTAATGATCAACGAATATACAGGCATCGTCGATAATTTTCAACCCTTGCATTATTTTTTTGGTGACCGCTTATGGGTTATTAACCTTGTATTTTTCCTGTCCCTGTCAGGTGTAATGTACAGATTATTGAAAAGGAAATAGGGTATGATTACATTCAACGATAAACCGGATCAGGCAAATATCATCAAGCTCGATGGCATAGGGCAAAGTTATGACGGCGGAAAACACTGGATCATCAAGGGACTCAACTTTATAGTTGAAGACAAACCCAATCAAGGGCAGTTCGTTATCATTCTCGGTATGTCAGGATGTGGCAAATCTACGCTCTTGCGTTACATCGCCGGCTTGCAAAAACCCACTGAAGGTCTTGTATATGTCAACGAAAAATTGGTCGATGAACAAACAAGGATCAGCATGGTCTTTCAGCAGTATTCCAGCCTGCCTTGGTTGACTGTACTGGAAAATGTAGCCCTTTCTCTTCAATTCAAAGGCGTTGCCAAAAAAGAAAGAGAAGAAAAAGCCATGGAGATGATCAAAATGGTCGGTTTGGAAGGACACCAGCACAAATACGCCATGTATCCCACACTTTCCGGTGGACAGCTTCAACGGGTGGCCATTGCACGGAGTCTGGTGGCAAATCCTACCATCCTCCTAATGGATGAGCCTTTTGGCGCCCTGGACGTGAAAACAAGAATGCAAATGCAGGATTTAATTATCGAACTCTGGGATAAATTTCATTCTACCATCCTTTTCGTGACCCACGATATTTCAGAAGCCGTTTTTCTGGGAGACGATATTTATATTATGAAAAGCGCCCCTTCTTCTTTTGCGGCCCATATACCAGTTGATCTTCCACTGAAAAGAAACAGGGAAACCAAACGCGATCCCCATTACACTGAGCTTGTTCATTATGTTGAAGATCAAATGATGAAAGTTTCGGAATTGAAATAAATTCTGTGCACATTTTTAAACAATTCGTAAGTTTTTATACATTATTTAAGCTTGGAAAGCTTAATTTTTGCTGTTTAGATAAAAAATATCTAAAAATGGTTGTCCAATTAAATTTTCGTCATATATTTGCATTGCTTTGAAAATATGACGCGAATCTCTAAGGACCAATACTGTCTTCAAAATAATACACCAGCAATGGTGAACGATACTTTTTAAAACTTACAAGCACCTATATATTAGGAAGGACTGGACCAAAATCCGGTCCTTTTTTATTTTACCCCCTCCACCGTAATGGGTATAGTTTTACTCCTTCTTAAATTGGCCTGATTTTTGTATTATAATTATTTGTAATATGTTGTAAAGCATAAAACAATATAATACAATTGATTAGAAACAATAATATATGGCAAATCATCGATCTTTTCCGCCTTGAACAAAGGAGGTGGACGCTGTTTTTTCTATGGTTTCTTGGCTCTTTCCCCCTTTTTTCCCAATCCATTATAGTAAATGCGGGCCCTGATCAGGTGATTTGCAATGCAGATACCTTGTTTTTGGCATCTCAGAATGCCCAGATTTCCGGCCTCGTTTCCGATGGATACTGGTTTACAACCGGTGACGGATATTTTTTGCCTTCTTACGAAGATAATGTTCTTTTTTCATTGGGTACAGCTTATAAGCCTGGTCCACAAGATATTACAAATGGTGGTTTTGATCTTTTATTGGTTTCATTAGACCCCGATGGCTTCGGCCCTTTGGTACAGGTCACAGATATGGTACACATAAGTCTTATGGGTAATATTGCTATGGTATGTAGCAGTAATCTCAATATCGCTTTGGGACCTGATTGTACCCAAACCGTTGACCCTACGATGTTGGTTGCCAACCTGATCCAGCCCTACCAGTTTTATTACGTTACCATTAAAAATCAATTGGGAGTCCCTATTCCGGGCAATGTACTGACCAAAGACCATATCGGCAAAGTACTTGAATACAGCGTGGGACACGAATGCGGAACCAACACTTGCTGGGGATATTTGAAAGTGGAAGACAAACTACCTCCTCCCTTGTTTTGCACCAATAAAACGGTTTTGTGCGGAGCTTATACCCAGGCAGACAGTCTGGGCCTTCCCATTTCAGCTCAGGCGGTTGCCAAAAAAACAGGAGCTAAATCCTATAGGGTTACCAATCTGGATGCTTGTAGCCCGGTAACGCTAACGTATAATGATGTATATCAACCACTGTTGTGTGAAACCGGTTTTCAGGCAAAACTAACCCGTACCTGGAATGCAGTAGATACATTTGGTAATGCCTCATCTTGTTTTCAGGTGATTTCTATCAGATCGGAAGAGCACACGTCTGAACTCCAGTCACCAGATCTGAT
>CALJKQ010000290.1 GCA_937973565.1 uncultured Saprospiraceae bacterium
GTAAATGATTATAATCTGAACCCATTTTTTTGATTAATCTTGATCTAAATTAAACTTTTATTTCGCGCTTCCCACCTTTGTTGTATCAGATTTTGTCATTGTAGAAACAGCAGTTGTGTCGCCAGCAGGTGCTTCTTCTTTGAACAACTCCCCTTGAGGTGCTTTTCCTCCGGCCACATTAGTATTCCTCAAAGATTCCACGTAGCTTGCTAACTGTGCCATTTGCTTACCTGAAAAGTTGTTCTGCCAGGAAGGCATTGCCCTGATACCATATTTGATGGTTTTGAATACACTTTTTATATCTCCACCATTGAGCCAATAGGCATCAGTTAAGTTAGGTCCAACGCCACCACCACCATTTGCTGCGTGACATGCTACACAAGTTCCCTTGAAAAGATTAGCACCTTCGGCAATGTCTGCTGCCGGCAACATTTTGATGTTACTTTCATTAAAATTATCACCCTTAGTCTTTAAATATTCTGCAACATCCTTTTCTGCCTTATCCATTGCCATTTTAAATTCTTGTTGCGAAGAAGGTGATGTGTGCGAAACATGGTAACTCCAAAGGTAAAACAAAGCAAAAATTATCGTGCCATAAAAGCCATACAACCACCAAGGTGGTAGTCGGTTATCCAATTCACGGATACCATCATAATCGTGTCCAAGGTCAATGTCAGCTTCCTGTTCAATTGGTTTAAATTCATTGAACTTATCCCACCATTTCGCAAAAGAACTTTGGGTTTCTGGTGAAACGTTGTACAAATCAAGGTTGGTTTTTGTAACCATTTTCTTGATGCTGGAAAGCAAAACATAAATAAGTATTGCTTCAATAATGATCACACCGGAAATTAAGAAAAATACTGTTTGTGACATTCCTCCGATGATCTTTTCGGCAGGAAGTGCTGCTGCTGTTGTTGTTGCATCCTGCGCAACTCCAGACACAGAAGCTAAAAGAATTAACGCTATGACGCCCATGATTTTTGTTGCACCTTCTTTTTGTTCCTGAATTGTCCTTTTGATTTTTACATCAGCAACTTGGAGAAGAACCTTTGTTAGAGATCTGATCACAAACAACAAGACTATCATGATGAATATCATTATAACCGCAATTGGGTTGGTCAGCACAGACATCCAAGCTGATGGCTCTTCTGCTGGGGTCGGTGTAATCTGTAGCAATAATCCACCCTTAAAAAGGTCTGGATTTATGAATTGTGATAGGATTAAGTTTTTCATATTTTTAATCTTTCAACTGTTAGTAAATTATTGTTCCAGCTCGTTTTCGCTGAGAGGAATACGGCTTACCTCTTCGAAGTATGTTTTATCGGTATTGTATAGCCAAACTAAAACAACAAGAAAAAACGAGCCGAATATGATGAGAGAGAGAAGTGGATATATGTCCACCCCAACAATTCTCTCTAAATAATGTATAAATTTCATAATAGTCTTTTTAATAAGTTTTAATTGGTAGCAGCAGCAGTTTTAGCTTCTCCTTTGATATCTGTACCCAATCTTTGCAAGTAGGCAATAAGAGCAATAATCTCAGTATTGGCTTTAGCTTCAATTTTATCAGCTTTGAGTGCTTTTAAAATTTCATCATTTTGCTTTTTCAAATCAGCATTTGCGATTTTTTCATATCCTTTTTCGTAAGGAACTCCTACTTTTCGCATAGCCCAGATCATTGATTCTGTTTTATTTAAATCAATTTCATTTTTAAACAACCAAGGATAAGATGGCATGATTGAACCAGGCGACATACTTTGAGGCTCATACATGTGGTTGTAATGCCAACTATCAGGGTATTTTGCTCCTTCTCTAGCTAAATCCGGTCCGGTTCTTTTACTTCCCCATTGGAATGGATGGTCGTACACAAATTCGCCTGCTTTTGAATACTCGCCGTATCTGGTTACCTCATATCGGAATGGACGAATCATTTGCGAGTGACAGTTGTAGCAACCCTCACGCACGTAGACGTCGCGACCGATCACCTGCAGGGCCGTGTAGGGCTTGAGCCCCTCGATCGGCTGCGTGGTGGACTTCTGGAAGAACAGCGGAACGATCTCGACCAGGCCGCCGAAGAGCAGCACGATCAGGATCAGCACGATCATCAGGAAGTTGTTGGTCTCGATCGCTTCGTGCGACAAACCGGTGCTTTTGTTGTTGGCCATGTTGTAGTTCTCCTCAGGCGTGGGCCGCAACAGCCGGGATGTTGACCGTGGTCGCACGCCCTGCCGTCGCGGTCTTCAGGACGTTCCAGAGCATGATGAGCATGCCGCTGAGGTACAACAGTCCGCCAGCCAGGCGAAGCACATAGAACGGATAAGTGGCCTTCACCGACTCGACGAAGGTGTAGGTCAGGGTGCCGTCGGCATTGACCGCACGCCACATCAGACCCTGCATCACACCGGCAATCCACATCGCGGCGATATAGATCACGATGCCGATCGTGGCGGTCCAGAAATGGATCTCGACGGCTTTCATGCTGTACATCTGCTTGCGGCCAAACAGGCGCGGGATCAGGTAGTACATGGAACCCATGGTGACCAGGCCGACCCAGCCCAGCGCGCCGGAGTGCACGTGGCCGACGGTCCAGTCGGTGTAGTGAGACAGGGCGTTGACGGTCTTGATCGACATCATCGGCCCCTCGAAGGTGCTCATGCCGTAGAACGACAGGGACACGATGAGGAACTTCAGCACCGGGTCGTCGCGCAATTTGTGCCAGGCGCCCGACAGGGTCATGATGCCGTTGATCATGCCGCCCCAGCTCGGTGCCAGCAGCACCAGGCTGAACACCATGCCGACGCTCTGCGCCCAGTCGGGCAGCGCGGTGTAGTGCAGGTGGTGCGGGCCCGCCCACATATAGGTGAAGATCAGCGCCCAGAAGTGCACCACCGACAGACGGTAGGAATACACCGGACGACCAGCCTGCTTCGGCACGAAGTAGTACATCATGCCCAGGAAGCCCGCGGTCAGGAAGAAACCCACGGCGTTATGGCCGTACCACCACTGGATCATCGCATCCTGGACGCCTGCGTAAGCAGAGTAGGACTTCATGCTCGACAAGGACACCGGCAACGCAGCGCTGTTAACAAGGTGCAGCAGCGCGACGGTGATGATGAAGGCGCCGTAGAACCAGTTGGCCACATAAATGTGGGTGGTCTTGCGGGTGCCGATGGTGCCGAAGAACACGATGGCGTAGGACACCCACACCACGGTGATCAGGATGTCGATCGGCCACTCGAGCTCGGCGTATTCCTTGGAGGAGGTGTAACCGAGCGGTAACGTGATCGCGGCAAGAAGAATAACCAGTTGCCAGCCCCAGAACGTAAAGGCAGCAAGACCCGGAGCAAAAAGGCGGGTGTGGCAGGTACGCTGGACGCAGTAGTAGGACGTCGCAAAGAGGGCACAGCCACCGAACGCGAAGATGACCGCGTTGGTGTGGAGCGGGCGGAGCCGTCCGAAGTGCAGCCATTCGGCAACGT
>CALJKQ010000291.1 GCA_937973565.1 uncultured Saprospiraceae bacterium
GCCCTGCTATGTCGTAGGCGGTTCCATGGTCAGGTGATGTCCTGATGCCCTTGATTCCGGCGGTAAAATTGGTGCCTCCCCCAAAAGACAGCGATTTGAGGGCGATAAGACCCTGATCGTGATACATGGCCAGGATGCCGTCAAACTTTTTATATTGAGCCGATCCAAAAAAACCATCTGCCGGATAAGGCCCGCTTACAACAAAACCGGCTTTTTTCAATTCGATGATGGCCGGACGAATGATTTTTTCTTCCTGTTCGCCAAGAGCCCCTTCATCACCCGCATGTGGATTGAGTCCCAAAACGGCTATATTGGGCTTGTCGATGCCAAAATCAATACGCAGGCTTTCTTCAAAGACCTTAATTTTTTTCTGTATCCTTTCTTTGGTAATTTGAGCTGTAACCTCGGACAAAGGCAGGTGGTTGGTAACCAAACCTACCCGAAGTTGGTCACTGACCATAAGCATCAGGCCATTGGTGCCAAAGAGCGTTTCAAAATATTCTGTGTGGCCGGCATGTGGAAATCCGGCTAGTTTCATAGCGGCCTTGTGTATCGGTGCCGTCACCAGACCGTCAATGAGTCCGCTTTTGAGATCCTGGGCTGCTTTTTCTATAGCCATCCTGGCATAGCGACCCCCTTCTTCTGTCACTTTACCCAATGTAATGTTGACATTGTCTTCCCAGCAGTTGAGTACGTTGATTTTCTTTTGCGCGGCCCTGCCGGCATCACTGATGTGGTGAAATTGAATGGTACTCTCTTTCACTATGTTTTTGTGGTACGACATCACCTTGCTTGAACCATAGATGATGGGGGTGAAATAGTCGAGCACCCTTTCATCAGAAAGGGCTTTTATGATAACTTCGGGGCCAATGCCATTGACATCCCCAATGGTAATTCCTATTTTCAAGGTTGTTTGATTTATTTTGTGGCTAAGATACGGCTTTTAAAGGACGTCAAGCAGTTCTACATCAAAGATCAGCACGGAATTGGCAGGTATAGATCCCACCTCGCGATCACCGTAGCCCAAAGTAGGCGGGATGAGCAACTTGCCCTTGCCCCCTTCGCCAAAAAGGACCATGCCTCTTCGCCAGCCGGCAATCACATTGGAAAGGTTTACTTCAAAATCGTCGTTTTGGTCAAACGTGGTGCCATTGAGCAGTTTGCCTTCATATTTTACCCTGATGTTGCTGTTTACCTTGGGCTTTGTGTCATTACCGGGAACTTCGATGATGTAATACAGTCCTTCATCGGTCTTTTGAGCCGTAAGGTTATTCTCTTTTAAATAGGCTATAATATCTTCTTCTCCCTCCTCTTTACTGCAGGAAAAAAAGGTGGTGGTTGCCAACAGCACGGCTAAAAAAAGAATGCGTTTCATGATTTTCATTTGAAGTGCAAAAATGGAAATTTTTACGCACTTACAGGCGTGCTATTTACATTTGATTTTCCAACTCCCGCCCCAGTTTCTCCCATTCGGTTGTTTGCTGTCTAAAGTATTGGCTTCTTTCAAGGGAGTTGTCTTTGCTGATATTGACGCTAAAGGCTTTATAATTATAGGTTTTTTCCCGGATCCTGCTGGTAAATCGAGGGTCGTTGGTATGAATAAAGTCAGGATATTCGGTGCTGATGAAAGCTTTTTCGTAGCCGTCGGTATTGTAATATACCTGTGACCCTCCAAAATAGTATTTGTTGATCATCAGCTGTGCCTCTCCGTAGGACCGACCGGTTTCCGGGTTAAATTTATAGCCGGTTTCCGCAACCTTTCTGAGGTGTTCGATAAGATCTCCAAAATCTTTGTACAATTCTTCGGTTTGTGCCTGGTTGATGATGCCGATGCGGTGTCCCAGCTTTAATCGGTGAAAAGCCGCATTAAATATACCGGGTCCCCAGATTTCTGTGGTAGGATGGTTGTTGAACTCATGACTCAAATAACCCACAATCTGCAGGTTTTCTCCCTGAATATTCAGCGTTTCAAGCTTTTTTTGTGCGTTTTGATATCCTCCTTTTTCATGGTGCCACATATGGTGCAAAAAAGTAACCAAACGTGGAAAGTCAAAGTAATGAGGAAGGGGAAGCTCATTTCCCAATAAAATCACCTCGTTGTCCCTACCCCTGCGCAATGAGTCAAAGGTTCGACCAAAAGATACTAAAAAGTCTTTCAGTGTACTGGCCGTAATGCTTACGTGTTCCGTTACAAAACTGATCTGGTTGAGTCCCGAGTTTTGTTCCAGGAGGGAGTCGAAAGATATATTGTAGTGAAGACACAGTTTTACAACTTCATCAATTTTCAACGCTGTATGTCCGCTGATCCTTTTGTAAGAAGCCCCTTTTTCGAGGTGCAACACCTCGCTCACTTCATCAACCAAAGAGAGGGTTTCCTTCTTAAAAAGGTTTTTGATACTTTGAAATAGTGCTTTTTGATTAGGGTCCATAATTTTTATAAAAAACGTAAACAGGTATTGTTATAACAAATATATGTAAAAACAAATACTTTGCCATATTTATGTTTAGTAATCTGTTGTTATTGTAAATATTCTGACGGAATATAGGGGGATTATAGAAATAAATGATAAT
>CALJKQ010000292.1 GCA_937973565.1 uncultured Saprospiraceae bacterium
CTACTTAAGTATGGTGCTAAACTTTACAATTATGACCACAATGCTTTTCTACATGCTAAGACTATAGTAGTTGATGACTGTGTATGCTCTATAGGAACTGCAAATATGGATATTAGAAGTTTTGAACTTAACTTTGAAATAAATGCTTTTATCATCGTTTATCATTTTGGCTTTAAGCATAAGCTCCCAAGCATTACAAATGAAGAAAGAAAATCCTTCCTGATCTGAAGTTGATTATGTACATATTGTCCATCGTCAGGGCGCTGGCATTAGCCTTGTCAATGGTAATCTGGATGTTGGCTTACAGTATAACCCTTCTTTTTTCAAAGCATACACCGGAACGTGCTTTCAGGTTAAGGAGGAACTGGCTCAGGTATATGTGCCATCCCATTTTAAATATTAAAGTTGTAGCAGAGGGAAAGGCTGTGCCGCAAGCGGCCCTTTATGTTTGCAATCACCGTTCTTTTGCAGATCCGCTGGCCATTTTGCCATACCTGGATGCATATGTTATTGCCAAAGCTGAAGTGGCATCCTATCCTGTCATCAATAAGGGGGCTGAATTGACCGGTGTGCTTTACGTAAAAAGAGAAGACAGTCAATCCCGCAATGAAGTCAGAAACCTGATGGTAAAAACCATTAAGGAAGGATACAATGTGCTTGTATTTCCTGAAGGGACAGTTAGTTTTCACAGTTACCCCATGCCATTCAGAGCAGGAAGTTTCAATGAGGCTGCGAAGGAAGGCATTGGCGTTGTGCCTATAGCCATTGAGTTTCGGGACAAAAAAGATTTATGGCTGGTTCCCCATTTCATCCAGCAATATTTGCTTTCCTATACAAAATGGAAGACAGAGGTTAAGGTTGCTTTTGGACAAATCCAATATGATCAGGACGGTGAAAAACTGAGGTATAACTGTGAGCAATGGATTACCCAAAAAATGGCAGAAATGCGAAAGGGATGGTCAACCATTGATTTTACGGAGTTGGATAAAAAGGAGCCCTACGTTCAAGCTTTAAGTCTAAAAAGGAAAGAAAACCCATGACTTATCAGGAGTGCTTAGATTACATGTTTGCACAATTGCCTATGTACCATCGCGTGGGCAAACAGGCTTATAAAAAAGACCTCAATAACATCTATGCATTATGTGAATTGGTGGGCAATCCACAGTCAAAACTAAAATGTATCCATGTCGCCGGCACAAATGGCAAAGGCACGGTAAGCCATCTAATCGCTTTTGCCTTGCAGCAACAAGGATATAAGGTAGGATTGTATACATCTCCCCATTATCTGGATTTCAGAGAAAGGATCAAGGTCAATGGAGTTTATATAGACAAAAAATTCATCAGTGCCTTTATTACCAGGCATAAGGAGGCTATAGAAAGAATCCAACCCTCTTTTTTTGAAATTACGGTTGCCATGGCTTTCGACTATTTCTCTTCACAAGGCACCGATTATTGTGTGATTGAAGTTGGACTGG
This sequence comes from uncultured Saprospiraceae bacterium, assembly GCA_937973565.1. Taxonomy (GTDB): domain Bacteria; phylum Bacteroidota; class Bacteroidia; order Chitinophagales; family Saprospiraceae; genus JADKBO01. The sequence goes on from CALJKQ010000292.1 coordinate 1,476, forward strand.
GAGGACGATTGGATTCGACCAACATCATCACTCCTCTGCTTTCAGTTATCACCAACATTTCACTAGACCATACCGATATGTTGGGCGAAACACTGGCTGAAATTGCTTTTGAAAAAGCAGGAATCATTAAAAAAGAAATACCTGTATTGATTGGAGAGAGACAGACAGAAACAAGTCCCGTCTTTGAAGCCATTGCCAAAGAAAGAAATGCAAACCTTTTTTATGCCGATCGAATTGCCAGCCTTCCTGTTTACGCTCAAACCAGTGCAGCAATTGAGATTTTCAATAAGGGGAGATATGTTTTTGATACAGAACTTACGGCCCCCTATCAACTGGCAAATCTCAGAACATTTGCGGGCGCGTTATCGATATTGGAAGGGTTAATTCCATTGAAAATAGAGCCTGTTTTCAGCCAAATAACAAAATTTGCCCGAACCGTAAATTATATGGGCAGGTGGCAAATTTTGGGAAATGAACCCTTAATCATTACCGACAGTGCGCACAATGAGGGCGGGCTTCAGTATGTCTTTCAAAGAATATCGGCTATGCAGTGCAAACAACTGCATATTGTAATGGGGATGGTTAATGATAAAAAAGCATCGTTGGTACTTCCTCTTTTTCCAAAACAAGCTCGCTATTACTTTGCTAAAGCCAATATTCCCCGTGGTAAAGAGGCTGTTATGTTACAAGAAGAAGCACTGGCTTTTGGTTTAATCGGCAAATGTTATTCCAGCACAAAAAAAGCATTGGCAGCAGCTAAAAAAACGGCAGGCAAAGAAGATATCATCCTTATAACGGGCAGCATATTTACCGTGGCTGAAGTCCTCCCCCAGCCCAAAAATCACCGCTAGAAATATTTAATATTTCGATCTGCTTACCTTATTGCTTTCGAGGATTTTGATGTAATTGGCCCTTTCATATGCTGCTTTATCATCAATATTGAAATGATTCATGATTCCCCGGAAAGTATCTACGGATTGGAAGCCCATTTCCTGCATCCATGCCTGCAATTCCATATTCATGGTTTTGAGATAAGAGATTCCCTTTTTATAAAGGGCAGAAGCCGTCATCGTGACATTGGCTCCGGCCAGAATATACTTGATTACTTCAGCCGCACTTTGCACACCCGTTGTGGCTGCCAGTGATGCTTTAATTTGTCCTGACAGAAGAGCGATCCATAGCAATGGCAGTCTTATTTCAGATGCTTCGCTGTAATGCAGGTTGTGCATAATTTTTAAAGAATGAATATCAATATCCGGTTGGTAAAACCTATTAAACAAAACCAGACCATTGGCTCCTGCCTTGGTGAGATCATCGGCGGTCTTGCCCATATTACTGAAATAGGGGTTCAGCTTGACAGAAATAGGAATGTGGACAGCGGACCGTACCCATTCCACAATTTCTATGTACCTTTTTTCTACTTCGTATCCATGTAAAGAAATGTCACCCGGGATGTAAAAAACATTGATTTCGAGAGCATCTGCCCCAGCCTGTTCCATGTCCTTTGAAAAATCAATCCATCCCTCCGGTGTAATGCCGTTGAGGCTGGCTATGATTGGTATGTTTACTCTTTCTTTGGCCTTTCTGATCAATTCCAAATAGGATGATGTAGCTATGTGGTATTCATCCAGATCCGGGAAGAAGTCATTGGCCTCAGCGAATACTTGCGAAGTAGCCCTTGCTATTGAATTAAACCGAGCTTCTTCCTGGCGAATCTGCTCTTCAAAAACTGAAAACATTACTACCGCTCCGGCTCCATTGTCTTCCATCATTAAAATATTATCCAGATTCTCAGACAAAGTCGATGCGGAAACGACGATAGGTGATTTGAGTTTTAATCCAAGGTAATTTGATTGTAAATTCATGATCTTCTAAAATACAGGTTGAAAAGTATCGGCTGAAGCGACAGCCATGGATTCATAAGTTTTCCAGCGCAGATCAACAATTTCCTGCGCCAGTTGCATCAATTTTTCTGCTTCATCCGGATTGGTAAGGCTTAGAACTTTATATCTCAACTCCTGGTATGCGTAATCCTTAAGAGAAATGGTAGGTCTGGGAGAATCCAGAACAAATGGGTTTTTGTTTCTCTTTCTCAACTCAGGATTGTAACGGATCAGAGGCCAATAAGCACTGTGCACTGCCTTCGCCTGCTGTTCAAGACCCTGGCTCATATCAATACCATGGGCAATGCAGTGCGAATAAGCAAGGATCAGCGATGGTCCGGGATAAGCTTCGGCTTCCCGCATAGCCAACAAGGTTTGCTGAGGGTTGGCTCCCATGGCTACCTGAGCTACATATACATTTCCGTAAGAAATGGCCTGTAGAGCTAGATCTTTTTTACCCACCCTTTTACCGGCAGAAGCAAATTTGGCTGTAGCTGCTGTTGGGGTGGCTTTAGAACTCTGTCCTCCAGTGTTGGAGTAAACTTCGGTATCCAAAACCAGTACATTGATGTTTTTTCCGCTGGCAAGTGCATGATCCAAGCCACCCGCACCAATATCATAGGCCCAGCCATCTCCTCCTATTAACCAAACACATCGCTTAATTAAATGATCCGCCAGCGAATGCATTTTTTTTGCGTCAGGATGATTAGACGTTTCCAGTAATTCTTTAAGTCTGTATACCCGGCGCCTTTGCGTTTCAATCTGGGATTCACTGTCCTGTCTGGCATCCACAATGGTATTGATAAAATCATTGCCCAGTTCTTCGGCCATTGATTTTAACAGGCTTACTGCATGATCACGTTGTACATCGGCAGAAATTCTCATGCCCAAACCGAACTCTGCATTGTCTTCAAACAAAGAATTTGACCAGGCCGGACCGTTGCCTTTGGCATTAACTGACCATGGTGTAGTAGGCAGGTTGCCTCCATATATGGATGAACAGCCGGTCGCATTGGCTACCATTAATCTGTCGCCGAACAATTGGGTGAGCAACTTGATGTAAGGCGTTTCCCCACACCCTGCGCAGGCACCAGAAAATTCAAACATAGGTTCCAAAAACTGAGCGCCGTGAACCAGGGAAAAATTAATATCTGACTTCT
>CALJKQ010000293.1 GCA_937973565.1 uncultured Saprospiraceae bacterium
TTTCTACGGCCATCTCAACCAATTGTACGGTAGCTGCAATACTGGCGATAAACAAGATGAACCTTAGAAAGGTCAAGTCGGTTTTGAATATGCCATTGGGTCCAAGGACCAATTCACTTATTACCCAGTTGATGGGTACTGTAATGGCTAAAACGAAAATTACAGCGGCACCCAAACCAATTGCCGTTTTCACACTTTTCGATACCGCTAGAAAGGAGCACATGCCAATGAAGTAGGCAAGCACCATGTTCTCGATAAAGGCGGATTTAATAAATATATTTAAAAGATCCATTTTTTCAATTTTTGTTTTTTGAAGTGCTTTTTCAAATTATTTAGGAAATGTCAACCAGTTTTGCCTCCCTGGATCGCTGAATCCAGATGATGGTAGCAATCAAAAACATGGCTGAAGCAGGCAAAACCATTAAGCCATTGGGCTGGTACCAGCTCAGAAGTACTGTAGACTTTGTATTAATCAGAAAATCGTCGCCTGCTCCCATAATTTTATAGCCAAGCAAAGCACCTCTTCCAAAAAATTCTCTGATGGCAGCAATGGCAATCAAAATCCAGGCATAACCCAACCCATTACCTATTCCATCAAGGAAAGATGCCCACGGCTTGTTGCTCATGGCAAATGCCTCCAATCGTCCCATTACAATACAATTGGTGATAATAAGACCAATGAAAACCGAAAGCTGTTTCCAAACATCGTAAGAAAAGGCTTTCAATACCTGTTCTACGATGGTCACCAACACAGCGATGACAACCAGTTGTACAATCATCCTGATTTGTTTGGGTATACCATTACGGATCAGGGAAATAACCAAATTGGAAAATCCGGTGACCAACGCCACTGAAATACCCATGATCAAAGCTGGTTTAACCATTGTGGTAACTGCCAGAGCTGAACAAACTCCTAATACCTGCACAGTAATTGGATTATCGATGTGCAAAGGGTCTTTGATCAGTTTCTGCTCTTTCTTACCAAACCAGGGTTCAGCTTTTACCTCTTTGGGTGATACTACTACATCAGCCATAATTAGTAAAATTTATTTGTTATTTTTTAATGATTCAAAATAAGGTACATAAACACTTATGCCCTTGTTCAACATATTGGATACACCTGTTGAAGTGATGGTGGCTCCTGAAATGGCGTCTACTTCGTGCTCAGGATTCTTTGCACCTCCTTTGACTACCTTTACAGAAACATACTGACCATTTTCAAAGATCTTTTTGTCGTGAAATGATTTCGGGAAATTGGGGTTGTCTTTGATTTCAGCACCCAGACCCGGAGTTTCTCCGACGTGACCGAAAGACGCTCCCACCAATGTGTTGAAATCATCTTTGATGGCTATGGTACCCCATATTTTGTCCCAAAGCCCATTTCCTCTCACTGACATCAAGTAAATATTACCTTTATCAGCCTTGTAGATAAATAGAGGGTAATGCCTGTCTTTTTCCGGTTTCTTCTCTTCTGCAGCCATATCAATGGTTTCTGCATCTGCTCCTTCCACTTTTTTGCCCGTGGCATCAATTACTACTTTTTCAACCTTCTCAGCGAAAATTTTATTCACTTCCTCTGAGCTTAAAGTAGTTGGATTAATGCCTATTTGATCCTTGATGGAATTGAGAATTTCTTTTTTCTTAAAAACAGCCTCATTCTGATCGTGCATGGGTTTGAGACCGTTTACTACAAAGGCGAGGGATACCGAAGATATCAGTGCCATCACCAGGGTATACATTAATATATATTTATTACTAAACACGGCTTGTTCTTTTTTTGATGTTGGATTGAACAATAAAGTAATCGATAAGTGGGGCAAATGAGTTCATGAACAGGATAGCCAGCATCCAGCCTTCCGGATAGGCAGGGTTGAGAACCCTTACCACCAGACCAACTACCCCTATAAAAAATCCATAAATCCACTTACCTCTATTGGTATTGCTCGCGGTCACTGGATCTGTTGCCATAAATGCCATGGCAAACAGGAAGGAGCCTAAAATATAGTGATAGTACCATGGCACCATCATAAAGGCATTAAAGCCCCAGGCGTTGAACAGCATGCCGGTAACGCCTACACCCAATACCATTCCTGCCATAATTCTCCAACTGGCAACCCTTGTAAAAATGAGAAACAACGCACCCAGGATAATAAAGGGTTTGTTGGTTTCACCAATGGATCCCGGAATGCCTCCCCAAAATATTTGATCTATGGTGTAATGTTGCTGAATGGCTTCCATACCACCCTGGTAAGCAAGGGCCAGTGGTGTAGCACCACTAAATCCATCCACAACCATCGTTTTAGCCGCTTCAAATTGTGGCCATCCTAAAGAACCGAAAATAGAATTGAAAAATCCGGTGTGCCACCATCCATATTCTGCAGTTGACCCGGCAGCCAATGTATCGTAACCGGATACCCAGCAAGTGTCTCCGGAAATCTCCCCGGGATACGCAAAAAACACAAATACCCTGGTCAACAATGCAATGTTCCAGATATTCATACCTGTACCTCCAAATGCTTCTTTTCCGAAAACCACAGCAAAGGCTACGGCAATGGCTAAAATCCAGAGCGGAAGATCCGGTGGCATAATCAATGGAATCAAAGCACCGGTTACCAGAAATCCTTCTTCTACTTCATGGCCTCTTTTGGCAGCAAACAAAAATTCTATGCCTAAACCTACCACATGGGTTACGATAAACATAGGCAACATTTTGATCAAGCCATGCGCCAACTTTAGGTGAAAACCATCCAGAAAGCCAAGGTATTGACCAGCTGCCACAAAATGCTGGTGACCTATATTGTATGTACCAAATAAATAACAAAGCTGCATGGCCAAAACAACGTGTACCATCAATCGCTTGAGGTCCATGCCATCTCTTATATGTACTCCACCTTTGTTAACTCTGTTGGGCGTATAAGCAAAAGTAAAAAAGGCATCATAGGCTGTATGCAACAGCGGATTCTTTTTCTTATCCGGCTCAATACGCTTTAAAAATTGTAATAATCCCATTTCTTATTAGGTATATGGTTCTTTCGTAATGATTATGCTTCTGTTCTCATGTAATCCAGACCTTCGCGCAAAAGTTGCTGCAACGGTTGTTTGGACGTACAAACAAATTCACAAAGGGCTACGTCCTCTTCGCTCAGTTCATTGATACCCAATCCTTCCATTTGCTCTACATCCTTTGCCAGAATGGCCTTGAACAAATGTTGTGGATAAATATCCATGGGCAATACTTCTTCGTATTGACCTGTAACCACAAAGGCACGCTTGTCGCCGTGGGTATTGGTATTGGCATCAAATTTCATATTGGGGAAAAAGCGATTGGGGTATGTGCCCGATACAGAGGGTCTGGGACTGATTGGCAACAACCATCCAAACAACTCGTAAAAATCGCCTTCTGTAATAACCGTTAACTGGTCATCACCTTCATTTAAAAAGCCATCAGCAGCCACTTGTTTGCCCGACAATACATCACCTGAAATAAACCGGTTATTGCCATCAGATACATTGCCCTGTGTCAATTCAGCAACACTGGCACCGGGATAAGTAGCTACATACTGTGGTTTAACAACCTCGTTGCCAACGATGGCGACAACTGTATTTCTGTTGACTTCTCCTGTTCTGAAAAGTCGGCCAAGGGCAATAACATCCTGCACGCCCAAAGTCCATACTTTGTCGTGACCTTTGATAGGAGCCACATGATGAATTTGTACGCCAACGTTTCCGGCAGGATGCTTTCCACTGAAATAATGAATTTCAACATTAGACGCTGATGTAAAAGCTGGTGAAAGCCCTGACTTGTTGCTGCCATCAAGTCCCAGGTAAACTTTACCGGAAGTGAGCCTGGTTAAAACATTCAATCCGCCCTGAAAATCTGCTTCATTTCCTGCTACCACCAAATTGTTGTCAGGTGCCAGGGGAGCTGTATCAAAAGTGGAGATGAAAATATTTTTGGGGACTGAATCTACATGAGGCACAATGTCGAAAGGACGCTCGTTGATCCATGTCCACGCTCCTGTTTCACATAAAAAGTTAACTAACGCTGATCTGTCGGCATCAGCTGAGGGTACAGCAAATTTTCTATATTGCTGGTCTTTGTCTGCCAGGATAACTATTTCTGAGATGGATCTTTTATCTCCCCTTCTTACTTCAAGTACCTCGCCACTAACAGGGCTGGTGTACTTGATCTCAGGGTACTTTTTATCGTGATAAACCTCATCACCGGCCTTAACAGTCTGCCCTGCCTCAACCACTACTTTGGGAATGGGAGAAATACCCACATAATTTTGGGGCTTAAGGGCTACCCTGCTTACTGCTTTAAAAGTGATTTGGCTGTTGGCAACACCCCCATTCAAAAGAATGTCAAAGCCCCTGGTCAGCTTGTGGTTATTTCCGGATTTTGATTCTCCGGTAAATTGATTCAACAATTTAGTAAACCAACCTTCCTGCTGCAGCTGAACGCCGTGCTTTTGGCCTTCCATTTCTATAAGTTTGCCGGTTAGGCCCACCAAAGCACTCAAGCCGCTGATGATGAGAACTCCCAAAATGGAATACATTACCCAATTGGGTGTTATGGCACCCTGGCCAAAAACCAAAAATGAATTGAGCAAGAATGCCATGGCTATCATTGCCCTTAATTTGTAGCTTTTCAAGAGGATAAATTTGATGTTTTTGAATTGTACGCAAATATAATTAATGAGGGTTTCCTCTGTAACTTAAGTAACATATATCTTAATGAAATGTTGCTATTTAGATTTAATCTAAACACTTTTTTGTTTGGGTAAACCTAGAATTAACCCCATATTAACCAAGTAATATTTTGATTTGACAATTAGGGCGAATTAATATTTTAAAAATATTGTTCACACTCAGGCAGCATTTTAGCTGCTTCGGGTATCTCTTAGGATGTTAGTAAATATTTTACCCTTACGCCTACAGCGTAAATCTAGTAGTAGAAGTCTGCCCTCAAGGCAGGTTTTACGTGGAGCCCAAAAGCTCCAGATTTGATTGGATGAGGGACTGTCGCCAGGCGGTCCCTTTCTTATTTTTTATCGTCAACCCATACAGAAAAAATATAGGGTTTAACCCATTTTTACGGGCTCCATTATTCTTCCTTTAATCCAGCAATCCACCGCATACACTGATTACCTGCCCGGTAATATAAGTGCTCATATCAGACCCCAAAAACACACAGGCATTGGCAACATCTTCTCCTTTGCCCAATCTTTTCAACGGAATACTGCCTTCATAGGCTTTGCGCTGTTCATCGGTCAATGCATGGGTCATATCGGTCTCGATAAAGCCGGGGGTTAAAACGTTGCACCTTATACCCCTGGATCCCACTTCCTTGGCAATCGACTTACTAAAGCCAATGATACCTGCCTTTGAAGCTGAATAATTGGCCTGGCCTGCATTCCCAAATACGCCCACTACAGAGCCAATGTTTATAATGGATCCGCTCTTGTGTTTGAGCATGGCTTTAAGGGTGTGTTTCGTCAGATTAAATACAGATTTGAGGTTTACCCGGATCACTTCATCCCATTGTTCTTCACTCATTCTGAGCATCAGTGTGTCCCGGGTAATTCCGGCATTGTTGATCAAAATATCGATGACTCCAAAGTCCGATAAAACAGCCTCAGTGAGTTTTTCTGCTTGTTGGAAATCTGCCGCATCAGATCGGTAACACATAGCTTTTACGCCCATGGCTTCGACCTCAGCCACAATGGCTTGTGCTCTTTCTTCGCTGCTGAGATAAGTAAATGCCACATTGGCTCCCTGGGCAGCAAATGCTTTTACAATGGCTTCTCCAATGCCCCTTGAACCTCCGGTAATAAGGGCTGTTTTTCCTGTAAGCAATTTCATAATATTTTGACTTTTTACTGGTATTGCGTGCGAAAGTAGGAAAAAAGCTATATTTACCCATACTAAGTTGTATTATTGTTGACTTCAAACTTATTTTATCATGGAATGGACTAGACGTGATATTCTAAAAACACTGGGAGGAAGCAGCCTGGGCCTTGGGCTTTCCGGCATCGCCAGCCGCCAATTTAACTATGAACCGCTTACCCTGGGATTTACCGACCTGCCTGCTACCCGCAAACTTACCGCCATCACTTGTGGTGCAGGAAACCGCGGCAATGTATATGGAAATTATGCTGCCAATTTTCCCGATGAGCTGGATATTGTGGGTGTAGCTGAACCCATTCCTTTGAGAAGACAACGGTATTCAGAAAAACACAACATCGCGCCGGAAAACCAGTTCGTTACCTGGGAAGATGTATTCAAAAAACCCAAATTTGCTGACTTTATTATCGTCACCACCCCGGACAATCTACACTATGGTCCCGCCATGGCTGCCCTGGAAATGGGTTACCACCTTTTATTGGAAAAACCTATTGCCCAGACCTGGAAAGAGTGCAACGATATTTTACAGCTACAGAAAAAGAAAAATGCCATCGTGGCCGTCTGCCATGTATTGCGATATGCTCCTTATTATCGCAAAGTCAAGGAAGTGCTCGACAGCGGAGTTTTGGGTCAGTTGATTAGCATCCAACATTTTGAACCCATTGAAAGGGAACACATGGCTCACTCCTTTGTAAGGGGAAATTGGAGAGTATCGGAAGATACCAATCCGATCATTCTGGCCAAATCATGTCACGATTTGGATATGCTAAGGTGGTGGATCGGTAAAAAGTGCACACACATCAATTCCTTTGGTTCACTGTCGTGGTTTAAAGAAGAGAATGCACCGGAGGGTAGCACGGCTCGCTGCACAGATGGTTGTGCTGTTGAATCATCGTGCCCATATTCCGCTTTAAAAATCTACCACAGAGGTCGCAGGTATACCTATGCGATGGATTTGCCATTGGAAGAAGATAAAAAAGGAGACGCTATCCTCGAATTACTCAAGACAGGTCGTTACGGCAGATGTGTGTACAGGTGCGACAACAATGTAGCCGATCACCAGGTGGTTTCCATGCAATTTGAAGGCGGTATAACCGCAGGCTTCAACATGGAAGCTTTCACCAATTACCATGGAAGAAGAACCAGAATTATGGGATCCATGGGCTGTATTGTAGGCGATGAAGAAGTGCTTACCGTGGCCAACTTTGCCACCGATGAAGTTACTGATTGGCTGACCAAAGACCACGCTACTGGTTCCGGCCATGGTGGAGGTGACTGGGGGCTGATGCGGGACTTTCTGAGAGCAGTCGACAATCATGATGAAAAACTGCTCACCTCAACCCTGGAAGCTTCCATGGATAGCCACAGAATGGGATTCGCAGCAGAAGAAAGCAGACTGAACTTTAAAACGATTGCCCTTTAATCACCGGCCGTTTGTTGATTGGGTAAATGGGCTTAAAAAACCATTTACTATGAGGTATTGGGCTACTGCATAAGTAAGCATTACTACAATGCCATCGGCTGGTATAGGTCCAACAAATTTATGGTAAGCCAGGCATAAGTCTGAAATCATAAACAAGGCTGCACCCCAAATCAAAAGCTCAGTACTGCCTTGCCGTATGGCAGTAACTACCATGGCAGCAATGGCCAATGTATAAAAAAAGACAGGCCATTGCATGGCGCCGAACTTGTCCCGAAAAGCGATATTAAAAATGGCTGCAATTGATATTACCACTGCTATGCCTATCCACTTAAACAGGGTCATGGCAACCGGCAGTTTTCTGAAAACAGCAGTATAACAGAGCTGCATGACCAGAAAAGAGCCAAGGCCCATTTGAAAAAACATGGGTGAATCAAACATCAAAAAGATATCTCCCAATAATGCAAAGATCAAACCCACCATTACTATGGGTTGCTGTCTTTCGGCGGCAACGGCAACGTATCGAATCAGTAATGAAGAAACAATCAGGGGTTTGGTAAGCAAACGCAAACCCGGATATAGGTGCATAGCCCACAAATCCAAAAAGACCAGGAAAAAAAACAAATACTCAAATTTTCCCGGACGCCATTTCATTACATACCTGTTTTTACGTCTACCTTGATGCGCTCAGGCCTGTTGGCAAGTTCCCAAATGGTATGGAAGATCAGCTTACCTACCTTGGCCATTTTTTCATAATTGATCTTATCGGCAGTATCGGTTGGCTGGTGATAGTCTGCATGGACCCCATTAAAATAAAAGATAGCGGGTACGCCCTTCTCTGCAAAATTGTAATGGTCAGATCTATAATAATATTTATTGGGGTCCTCCTCTGCATTGTAAGTGTAATCCAGAGTCAGCTGACAGTATTTTTGATTGACAGCTTCATTGATGCGATGCAACTCTGTTGACAATCTGTCGGATCCGATGACATATATATAATCGGGATTATCTTTGTATTTTTCATCCTGCCTGCCTACCATGTCAACATTCACATCTGCAACCGTCTGACTTAATGGATATGCGGGATTGTTGACATAGTATTCTGAGCCCAAAAGTCCTTTCTCTTCACCGGTCACCAACATAAACAAAATTGTCCTGTCGGGTCTGAAACCTCCGGCCCGGGCTGCTGCAAAAGCTTCTGCCAACGCGAGGATGGTGCTGGTTCCTGAGCCATTGTCATCGGCACCGTGGAAAATCTGATCCCCCTTTTTACCCAGGTGATCGTAATGTGCGGTAACAACCACCACTTCCTCCGGCTTTGTTTTCCCGGGGATAGTTCCCAATACATTTTGGCTCTTGATCGTGGTTACTTTCTTTTTGAGGTTAACCTGAAAGTGCGATTTCAACTTAACAGGCTTAAATTTTCCTTTTTTCAGGATGTTGGCTCTCTCCTTGATGATTTTTTCTTCTTCGGTGCCAAAGAGTTCTTTCGCTATGGTTGTAGAGATAAAGCAATGATTAGGATAGGGTACCACATCTTTGGTATGGTCACCCAGTTGCACACTGGGTCCCAGGAGCATGTTGCGGTTTTCGCCGATGGCTTTTTTAATATCATCTTCTATAACCAAAACCAATGCCACCCCCTTGTTTTTGGCAACCATGAGTTTTTTCTCCAAATCATTCCATACAGATTTCTCCCTCGTACCGGAGATCCAGTAAGTACTGTCTGCCTTCATGGGCTCGCCTTTATTGATTACAATGACTTTACCTTTGAAATCTTTATCCTTACCCTTGTAATCGGTATATTTAGGATCATCAATGCCGTAACCTAAAAACAAAACTTCTTTGGTCTCCATCAGGGGCATGTCAGAATTTTTGATGGGAAACGTAAGGTAGTCCCACAAATGTCGGAATCTTTTACCGTTGACATACATATCGGTATCTTCCCAGGAAGAAAAGGTGAAATTGACGGGCTGTCTGAAATCACCCATACCGGGGGCCTGATCCAACAAATAAGCATCGAATTGTTTGGCTATGTAGGCTGCCGCTTTGACGTTTCCCGGCTGGCCTGTTTCTCGACCTTCAAATTCAGGAGAAGCCAGAATTGAAAGGTGTTTTTTGAGCGTTTCCGCTGAAATGGTATTGGCGTATTTGACTGCCGGATCTGTCTCGGAAGTTACAATGGATCTGTCCTTGTCGGGAATGCTCACACCACTGTGATATTGGGCAAAAGATGACAAAGATGCCGTTACAAAAGAAAAAATAAACGCGATTTTAATATACATGGTTTTTTGCTATAAACTTTTTAATTTAACAGCTGATTTTATTTACTCTGTTTTGATGTCTTCCTCCCTCAAAAGGTTCGGTTAAAAAAGCCTTGATCATTTTTTTGGTAAGGTCAAGGGAAATAAAGCGAGCCGGAACACAAAGGATGTTGGCATCGTTGTGTGCTCTGGCTAATCTGGCCAATTCTTCTTTCCAGCACAAGGCAGCCCTGATGCCTGCGTGTTTATTGGCGGTGATCGCTACACCATTGCCGCTGCCGCAGAAAAGGATGCCAAAATTAGCCTCACCCTTTTCAACTGCATCAGCAACGGGATGGGCAAAATCCGGATAATCGACCGATGTTTCACCAAAGGTACCCTTATCCAAAACGTGATACCCCTGCCTTTTCAGGCTGCTTTTGATTTTGTCTTTGTAGGCAAACCCTGCATGGTCGCTTCCTATGGCTATGGTCATTTTCTCCATCTTATTGCGCTTGTCTCAAACTTTGGTTGAGGGCCGCCAGCTTGGTATCCAAATCCCCAATCAGGTCGTTCATTTCTTTCTCGAAGGCTGCATCTCCGGTTTTTTTAGCCAGATCTTTTACATCCGATGCACATTGACCAAACAGATCGAGGTCCTGACCAAATGATACCAAATCATGAGCATCCAAAGACAGAAGAAAATCACCATACACCTTGGTTTCTTTAGCCAGAATGCGCACGTGTTTTTTGACATTTTCAAAATCACCGGCACCTACCAACACGTTGAGGAAAGGCACCACTCCCGCATCATACGGGAAGTTAATAGCAGGGAATGCTTCAAAAAACTTGTTGGCAAGCTTTGCTGCACGGGTGCTGTCTTTCTGGGCCAACAATGCATAGGAACCTCTGAGCATCGTAAGTTTCATGGCCTGAATTTCTGCCAGGTATGACTTATCAACATGGGTTTTTACTTTATCGAAATTACCCCACTTCCAGTCATTCATCATGTGATTAAACAACTTGTCGGTGGCAACTCTTCCGCTGCCATAAATTGAAAATGACCTGTCTGATCGGCTATATGCAGGAATCACCCGCAGTCCCATTCCTTCCAATTGCATGAAGTCATTAAGACCCTGAAGCTTATCATTCTTGCAGGTAACCGAAAAATAAATCGGTCTTTCATCAATGTTGGAAGCAATCAAATCTAATATAGCAATGTCATCCTTGGTGAGGTAGCGGTTTTCAGCCGGCACCGAAACAGGTATCGAATCCAATACCGGTAAGGAATCCAGCTCAAACAGACCGGGATTTTTCTTTACAGGTATGTAGAAGTTTTTATAGCTAAGCGTAGGATAGCCATTAGCCGGCTTCACATCCGCTGCCACCTTTTTCAATACATCAATCAGATTGAGCCTTTGGTCTGAAGTCTGCTCGGTAAAGAAAAGCTGGTTGAGGTTCTTGCCATTGTAGCTATCCTGTGGAATGGTAAACTTAATCGGTGCGCTTTCATTCACTTTCTTGCGCAACTTGTCGATATACCAATCTACCTGAATGAGGGAAAGATTTACTACCCTTACATCACGGCGGATGTTCTCAACTTCCTGCACATACCACAATGGATAGGTGTCATTGTCACCGTAAGTAAATATAATGGCATTTTTATCCAATGAATTGAGGAAGTTGGCCGCATAGTCTCTTGAAGCGTAATGCTCGCTTCTGTCATGGTCGTCGTAATTCTGAGTAACCAGCAAAAAGGGAGAAGTCAGTCCCAATAAACCCGCCATACCGGCAGCAGCCAGCCCCGGCAATTTTGCTTTGTTGGCAAGTAAATCGGCAATGGCAATCACGCCAAAACCTATCCAAATACAGAACGTGATAAAACTTCCAACCAACACATAATCCCTCTCACGGGGCTCTATAGGTGGCTGGTTGGAATAGATAATGATGCCAAGACCAGTCGTTACAAACAACATGAGCAGGGCAAGGAAATCTTTTCTCGATTTTCCAAAATGGAAGACCATACCGATCATACCCAACAACAAGGGTATAAAATAGTACGTATTTCTTCCGGGATTCTCCATGATGGTTGCGGGTGCCAAATCATTTTTGTAAGTCCTTCCTTCGTCCAGTGCATCTATACCACTGATCCAGTTGCCATCTTTTTTGTCCCAGATACCGGTGCCCTGATCAGAATTCTGCCTTCCGGCAAAATTCCACATAAAGTAACGCCAGTACATGTAGCGCAATTGATAATGTCTGAAGTAAGCAATGTTATAGGCAAAATCCGGTTTGCCTTCGCCCCTGCCGGTCAGGTACTCTTTGTATTGCTGGTGAAGGTCTGCTTTATCGGGGTGTCCGATTCTGGGGAAAATGATTTTGTCGGAGTTTTTCCAGACGTAATCATATTTTTCATCGGTAATTTTATACTCATTGCCTACCCTGCCATATCTCGGTGAGCTTTCCATGGTTTGTGGCTGTGCCATGTAATGAGGCCCTTTCAAAAGGGGTCTTTCTCCGTATTGCTCCCTGTTGAGATAAGGTATCAAACGCATGGCATCTGACGGTGTATTCATATTTACGGGCGTATCTGAGTTGGCTCTAATCACTACAACACCAATGGTGGAATATGCAATGACTATAAGCGTAGCAGCAATACCAAGGTTTTGTAACAGCTGAGAGCCTCTCTTGTGAGCTGTTTTGAGAATAAACCAGCTCATGGCAGCAATGATGATCAAGGTTGGAATCAAACCACTGTGGAATGGCATGCCCAATGAATTGACCATAAAAAGTTCCATACTCTGCCACAATGATGGAATACCCACAATGACAAGTTTCTGGATAAAGGCAATACCCAATCCTCCCATCAGGATGCTCACACCCAGTCCGAGGATGGATTTATTTTCATACTTCTTGTAGTAATACAACATGGCTATAGCGGGGAAAGCCAGCAAACTCAACAAGTGAACGCCAATGGATAAACCGGCGGCAAACAAACTAAAAATAAGCCAACGGTCATTCTCAGGCTCATCGGGAAGGTGGTACCATTTTACGGCAGACCAAAAAGTGAGCGCAGTGAAGAAAGTAGACATCGCATAAACCTCACCTTCTACAGCAGAAAACCACACTGAGGTGATAAAGGCAGCTGACAATCCGGCTACCAATCCCGCCAAAGACAAAGCAACATTTTGTGCAGTTGTTGGCTCTTCGTCCCTTCCAACCCATGCCATTTTACCAAGCAACATGGTTACCCATGCCATAAACATGGCAGCAAGTGCTGATGAAAGAGAAGACATCAAATTGACGGCAAAAGCAATATCACTTTGGTTGTCCGACAACAAATCGGCTACCCAGGTAAACATCCTGCCTATAAGTACAAACAAACCGGCCCCGGGTGGGTGAACTACCTGTAATTTATAGGCACCCAAAATAAACTCGCCACAGTCCCACAAACTTCCGGTTCGTTCGGCTGTAAGAAAGTACACGGTGAAGGAAACAAGCAAAACGGCAAGACCCGTCAGGTTGATGAGTTTTTTAAACGACTGCATGAGCGTTGTATTGATGTATAATTATTTGGATTAATCTAAAATTCCCACAAAAGTAGTCATTTATCCCCAAAAATCACATGGATTCGGCATTTCTTTACCCCTGCCAGGTGTCCGGCAAAGATAACGCCGCAAATGCCATGGTTGGTCTCATTAAAATGTTAAATCCATCTTAATGAATGCTTTATAAAGGGCTTATTTCAAAATGGGAGCGATTACGGTAGTATCGTCCAGAAGAATGGATCCGGGTGATGGTGGCCTCGTAGGACGATCCGGAAATTTTTTGCCGTTCATTATGTTGAGGTTGATCCGGTTGACGATGATGCTGTCTACGTAATCCTCGGCTTTCAACAAAGCTTCCAGCTTGCAGATGCGGAGTCTCTCTGCATAATAACGATCTATGTCTTCCTGCAATTTTTTTCTGACCAGTGGCGAAATTTGAGTAGTATCCACGTCTGATGGCAGCTGAAATCCCATGAAAAGCATTACCAAGAGAAAGGTCAACAACCGTTTTCCGTTTGTCATTTTCATTCTTCAAACAGTTGATTAACTTCTGCCATTCTCACCTCAAGAATGGAATCCGTATAAATGGTAAATAGCGAATCCTGTATTGAACTGCAAATGGCATCTGTCTTCGCCCTGATGTCTTTAAAAGCTATGGTCTTAAGACTGTCGTACTCCACTTTTTCTTCATAGGAAAGGTCTGTCCGTTCCTTTTTTTCGCAGGCAAAAAACAGGATAACCATCAAAAAAAACAAGCCGTATTTAAGTAGCTTATTCAATGACCGGCGTTTTTTTTCTCAATACAAAATTCTGACCCAGGTAAACTTTTCTCACGATTTCATCTTCGGCCAACTGCTCCGCCGTACCGGCACGCAAAATTTTACCTTCAAACATGAGGTAAGCCCTATCCGTGATGGACAAGGTCTCTTGTACATTGTGATCCGTAATCAGGATGCCAATGTTCTTGTCCTTTAGTCTCGCTACTATACCTTGAATGTCTTCTACCGCAATTGGGTCTATGCCGGCGAACGGTTCATCCAGCAATATAAAGCTTGGGGAAGAAGCCAGCGCACGGGCGATTTCTGTTCTTCTGCGCTCACCACCCGACAAAGAGTCTCCAACATTCTTGCGTACCTTTTCCAGGTGAAACTCTGAAATCAATTCTTCCAGTCGGTGTTTTTGTTCTTCTTTGGAGAGCGGCATCATTTCCAGAATGGCTTTGATGTTGTCTTCAACACTCAGTTTTCTGAATACGGAAGCCTCTTGCGGCAGATAACCTATGCCCTTTTGAGCCCGGCGGTACATAGGCAGACCGGTAATGTCTTCTTCATTGAGAAAAACATGACCGGCGTTGGGCGACACAAAGCCTACCACCATATAAAAGGTAGTTGTTTTACCGGCACCGTTGGGACCCAAAAGTCCAACAATTTCTCCTTGCTCTACCTGAATACTTACATCATCCACTACCTTGCGGACACCATATCGTTTGTGTAAATTTCTGGCGCTTAGTATCATCTTAATCCTGGTGTATTTTGAACGGGTGCGGGTTTTTGCTGAAAGTCAACGGTTGTTTCCAGTGTCCAGCTTTCTCTCAATTTTTCAAGTTCATAGATCTGTACTTTTTCAGCGGGCCTTTGAAGCCAGTAACTGGCTCCATCTATTTGACCGTTTTTGTTTTCATCCAAAGCTATTTGCACACTGTAGCTATCGGCCTTTAAACGATCGAAAAATATTATTTGGTGTGACTTATGCTGAATTTTATCGCTTTTCAAAATTTTATTTCCTTTCAACAGCCTGACCAAATATTGTTTGGTTGAGTCAAGGCCCTTAATATCCACACTCAATTTTGACAATTTTTCGGTTGCATAGGTTTTGAAGCGCTGGGTAAGGGTGTCGTTGCCGATACCTGCATAGTCTTTGACCGCTGAAGGCAGCAGGGTAAGATCATAAAAATGATTGGGCTTCATAAGGGCAAAAATACCTGTTTTTTTGGGTTCGGCTTTTACTACCGTAAACATAAGTATGCCACTGGAGTCGGCCAGGGTAATCAGACTCTCGTCTATCTTTTGTATGGGTCGCTCCCACTCGATCCAAAGTGTATCTCCTGGTACTATGCCCTGACTGCCAAATTCAAGCTGGTAGTTTAGATTTCGGGCATGAAGGGAAGTGTCGGGCACAGCCAGTCTGATGGTCTTTTCTCCGGCAATCAATGTCATGCTGTCAGGTGGGTTGGTGTAGTAATAATGTACAATAAGGCTATCCCCTTTCAACCATCTGGACAGTACCTGGGGCGGAGGATCCAGACTGACCTCAGGCTTTTCTTTGGGATCTGTGTGCCATTTTATACCCAGTAAACCATAACCTTTTTGTTTGTATCCCGCAAATTTGGGTTTTACATCCGGCTTAGAAAGGATCAACCGGCGATTCTCTGTAATCGAATCTTTCCATTCTACCCATTGACTGTCAAATGCGATGCTTTCCGTGAGTTCGTCGTATTGAAGGTTGCCATTTTCATCTTTGATGGCAATCAAACGGAAGGTATCCTTCCTCAGGTTTTCCAAAAGAAACTCTCCTTTGTTGCTGGTTTTTGTGAAATAAAACGGCTTTTTCTGCACAATAGCAGAGTCCCGCAAATCGTCAAACAACAAAACCGAAATGCCATCAACACCTTCTCCTTTTACTTCGTCTATTACTTTTCCTTTCACTACCAAAGAGTCAATAACACCACCGGTTGAAAACACATACTTAAAGTTTTTGAGGGGATTGGAAGCCCTGAAATCCCTAATCGATTCGCCAAACTGAATGATGTAGGTGGTATTCTCCCTAAGCACTTCCTTTTCATTGAAAGCAAATTCAACCACCTTGCCCCGCGCTTTGATTTTGGGTATGTACAATAAAGGTGGGCTGACCAAAACCTGTTTTATAGGATCTTTGACTTCCACAAATTCATCAAAAGTGAAGACAAACCGCCTTTCAGTGTTATAGAGTGGAAAAAGGGGACTTGACTTTTCTTTGATCAGTTGCGGAGGTTTCTTATCCACAGGACCTCCCCCCAGCGTGCCACTCGATGCGCAAGACACCAGGGTCATAGCCATAATCAATAAGATAAAATATGTGAGCTTGCTGTTCATGCGTGTGCAAATGTAGGGAATCCCCCTTTCTTTTGCCCGTACTTAAGCTTTGTTTAACCCAAGATCTGTGGTTTTTTTAGTCTTTCACCAAGTGATTTGATCAAGATGCGCATATCTTTGCAAAAAAAAACATGAAACCCGTATTTCCATTCCTTTTATTGTTTTTTACGCTTTGCCAGAATATCCATGCACAAGAACGCGAATTAGGTGTGAGTTTTTCCCACAAATTCAATGGCAATGAATTCGTAGTAGGTAGCTCAACCTTTCCCATTTGGAATGGGAAAATGGTTTGGATCAAAAGAGCTGAATTTTACCTTTCCGGCTTTAGTGTCAAAGATGAGGCAGGACAAGTGACTAACTTTCCGGATACCTATCTGCTGGTGAGAGCCCAGGATGCTTCGAGACGCATCGTTATCGGCAAAGTGGGAGCTACGCCGGTTTCCAAAATGTATATGTCAGTAGGCGTTGATACTACCAAAAACCACGACGACCCTACTCTCTACCCCGAAACCCATCCACTGGGACTCAAAGAACCTTCTATGCACTGGGGCTGGGCCGGTGGTTACCGTTTTTTGGTAATTGAAGGCAAAGTAGACAACAGCGGTGATGGCATACCTGAAACTGACTTTGAATACCACAACCTGGGCGACGATCTGTATAAGCAAACAGAAATCAACATCACACCAGCGATTGATAAAGGCGGAGACATCAGTTTGAACATTGAAGTCGATTATGCCCGTTTGTTTGACCAAAACACCATGTTGGGCAACCAGATCGTACACGGCAGCAGTGCAAAAAATCTGGCTATGATCAACAATGCCGTCAACAACCGGTTTTTCTCGCTGTCCACGCTGACTTCAACCCATGAAAGCCCCAATCCCCAATGGTCCGTTGAATCGATCAATGACCAATGGCTCATTCAAACACCGGGAATCCATAATGCGGTTATCTCGGTGGCCGATATGGCAGGTCAAACCATGGCCAGGGTAAATACAAACGATTCTGGTATTACCATCATTCCTGCCCACGATTTGCCTGCGGGTATTTGGTTGGTGACATTGAGCAATCCCTATTTCAGAGATACCCAAAAAGTACTCATCGTACGTTGATATGAATAAGGTCAACTTCCTGGTCTTTGGAATGTTGGTTGCCTTGTGCGGCCTGCTTTCCTGTGAAAAGGAAGAGAGCCCTGCAACACAAAGTTTTGATTATCGATCTTTAATTCCCACTGGCTTTCCTGAGCCTGTCATCCCTGCAGACAATGTACCAACCGCAGAGCGGATAGCTTTGGGCAAAGCACTGTTTTACGATCCTGTATTGTCGGCAGACAGCACCAAGTCCTGTGCTTCCTGTCACCGCCAATCCCTGGCCTTTGCCGATGATGTGGCCTTAAGCGAAGGGATTAAAGGAAGGTTGGCCAGTCGAAATGCACCATCTCTTGCCAATGTGGCCTATCAAAAAAAATTGCTCCGCGAAGGCGGATTGGCTACCCTGGAAATGCAGGTGTTGGTGCCCGTGCAGGAACACAATGAATTTGATAATAACTTATTGCTGGTAGCCAAAAAACTGAAGGCCAATCCTGCTTATGTGGAGATGGCCCGAAAAGCCTACAACAGAGAGCCGGATGAATATGTCATTACCCGCGCCATCGCTTCGTTTGAGCGTACTTTGTTATCGGGAAATTCTCCCTACCATCAATATTTATTTCAAAATAAAAATGAGGCTATGTCGAACTCTGCCAAAAGGGGAATGGCTTTGTTTTTTGGAGAAAAAGCCAAATGCGGCTCCTGCCATGAAGGCTGGTTGCTCACCAATCAGGGTTATGCCAACAATGGCCTGTACCTGACCTATTCAGACCCCGGTAAAATGAGATTGACGGGCAAGACCGAAGATGAGGCCGTTTTTAAAATTCCTTCTCTGTTGAATGTTGCCATGACGGCTCCTTATATGTTCGATGGCAGCCTTCCTGATCTGGAAGCTGTGATTGATCATTATTCTTCGGGCGGATTTGACCACGTCAATAAACACCCATCCTTGAAACCCTTTACATTGTCGGAAGGTGAAAAAGAAGATTTACTCGCCTTCCTTCAAAGTCTCACGGATATCGAATTTACCCAAAAACCAAGCCTGGGCAAACCCTGATTATTTACCAGTAAATGTCCTGAGCGATTTTCCACTCACCTTCTTTCCGGGTCCAGTGTAAGAAAAACTGAACCTCACTTTTTTCTCCATTGCGTTGCTGGATCACAGAGGTACCGCGTTGCACGACATAGTTTTCATAGTGTCGTTCCCAATCAATTTTCAATTCCCATTTGCCGCCTATGCTGAAAAAATCTTCCCAATAATTGTCAAGTGCATCTCTTCCTTCCACAAAAGTAGTGCCCCCTGAAACAATGGCATCGTCATGATAGTATTGAGCCACTTGCAAATACCTTCCTTCGTTGTAAGCTGCCATCATGTCCTTGATCAGGGTTTTAAACAGCTCTTCTTTTTGCTGTTTTTCAATGGCTGCTTTGTCCATGTTGGATCGTGTCCGCGATGGTTTTTGAGCCGAAAGCGCACAACCAATTACCAATAGAAGTAACAATAGTAAGGATCTCATAAATTAATTTATTAAGGTGATAGCATCAGACACCAATGCTGATGCATTCGAATTTTTTAAGAAAGGCGGGGTCAAAATCAGCACCATGCCCGGGTGTGTCATCAACCGTCACTTCCCAGTTTTTGCTGTACTGCATGCCCCCGATAACAGGATCTTCCGAAAGCATGATCGGGGAATCGAGATCGTGGTATAAGATATTGGACCAGGCCATGTCAAAATGCACCAGGGCTGTTATGCCCAAACGGGATTCTGAAAATGATCCTACCTGACAATACATATCAGCAGCTTCGGCGATGGCTGCAATTTTCATGGCATTGTGAATTCCGCCCGATTTTCCCAACTTGATATTGATCAAATCCGCGGCATGGGAAGACACAATTCTGAATGCATCATTGTGGTTAAAGACAGATTCGTCTGCCATGATTGGTATAGGACTCTCTGCATTGATCCGCACCTGATCCGTTAGGTTGTCAGATCGGAAGAGCACACGTCTGAACTCCAGTCACCAGATCTGATCTCGTA
>CALJKQ010000294.1 GCA_937973565.1 uncultured Saprospiraceae bacterium
ATCTTGCTATTCTTACCGACAGCCCCAATCCGAGAAAATACTGGAGTGTTTTAAAAACAAGGTTAAAAGCTGAGGGAAGTCAGTTGGCTACAAATTGTAGTCAACTGAAAATGCAATCTTCGGATGGTAAATTTTATAAAACCGATGTGGGGAGTGTAGAAGATATTTACCACCCAAAAAAGGAAACATAAAATAGATCTATACCAATACATAGCAATCACTTAAAAACATTCTCGATGCCGAGTTAGATCGGTTGATTAGTATCCAACATTTTCAAGAACCTGCGGTGGGGGTGTCTTCTGGTTTTAAGTATTTGGATAGGGCCATAAATGGATTTAGGCCGCAACACTTGTACCTCTTGAGCGCTGCTCCTGAGTCGGGTAAAACGGCGTTTTTGCTCAACCTATTATTAAGTATTACCGTTAAAAAGAAAAATCCTGCTAAAGCCCTCTTCTATAGTTTAGACATTAGTGCGGCTGAAGTAGCGCAGCGTTTGTTGAGTTGTAATTCTGCTGTTACCATGGAGCATATTTTTTATGGAACCACAAAGTCTGAAGTAATTGAAAAACTCTACATTGATGTGGATCAAATTAAAGACCTCTCTAATAATTTATTCATTGAAGATTATCCTTCTTGCTCTATCGAAACCATTCGTGCGCAATTAACCGAATTGAAAGCGCAAAATCAATTGCCTTCAATTGTGGTGATAGATAATATTAATCGCATTGCGGTGGAGGGTGATCCTACTCCTGAATCGGATGACTATGGGGTTATTCCCGCTTCTTTAATGGAACAGTTAAAAAAGATTGCTATCGATTTTAATGCCCCCAGGCTTTTCTGAAATGCATATTCGTATTCCGCTCAATCGCTGTGGTCCTATTACCACCGTTTACTTTACCGCCAATATGGAATGTCAGCTGGTGTATGAGGATGGGGTGTAATTGATTATTAAAATCCATTATTTAGTAAAAATATTTATATATTTTTGTAAATATTCCACTATTTAATGGATTATATTTAACTTTGCCATCCGAATGACTTCAAAACATGAAATTGAATTATTCTTAAGTCTATTAAAAGACAAGATTAAAGTCTTTGATGTAGCGTTCCGGCCAAGAGAAAAAAATATTGAAAGCTTATCAGAATTAGATATAACACCAAGCAAAAGGTTAGAATATCTGATGAATTTAAAAGCTGAAGATTATTATAGTGGTCCTAAAAAAGATACATACGATTCAACCAAACCAGAATACTATGAGTTCGGTATTCAAATAAAAGGAAAAGAGGTTTATATTAAAATCAGTCCTGGATTACCTAGTAAGATGGTTGATTGTATGTCTTTTCATATTGCTGAATTCCCTATGAATTACCCACTAAAAAACCAATGAACATGAAACAAAGAATCGAATGTCCATATTGCGATGGTAGTGCTAACCTTCACAAGGAAGCAAAGGAAATAATCTATCGTAAAGAATCTTTTAAGATAGTGGCCCATTTTTTCAAATGCGAAAAATGCAGTGAGGAATTTACCACCACAGAAGTTGATACCATCAGTTTGATGCAAGCCCATAACCAATACAGGGAAAAAAATAATATTCCTTTTCCAGAAGAAATTGCAGATATAAGGTCTAAATATGACTTACCGGCTTCAAAAATGAGTGAAGTACTTGGTCTGGGTGCCAACGGATATAGTAATTATGAAAATGGAGAGATTCCTACTCCTGCATATGGTAATTTAATAAGTGCCGCTTCAGAACCTCAAACTTTCATGAATTTTCTTGATAAAGCGAAGGATCAATTTTCAGTTAATGCATTTAAAAAAGCAAAAGAAAAAGTTAGTTATCTTATTCATGCTGAAGATGAAACCAATATTTTGTGCGAGTCTTTAAATGTTTACAATAAACCTAATAATTATACAGGGTATAAAAAGCCTGAACCTTCTAAAATTGCTAATCTTTTCACCTATTTTATTAAGCATTCAAAACCAGATTTTAATGATAAGTTGAAGCTTAATAAGTTGCTTTTCTTTACCGACTTTACTCATTACAAAAACCATGGTTCTTCCATAAGTGGTTTAAGTTATCGGGCTATTCAATATGGGCCAGTACCTGCTAACTATGATAGTATTTATGCCTATTTGGAAAATGAACAATTAATCTGTTCCCAATTTTTAAAGCTTTCTAATGGCGGAGCAAGAGAAGTGTTTTCTTCTACTGCTGAGTTTGACAAATCCCTTTTTAGCGATGAAGAATTAGAAACACTTGCAAATATCATAGTAAAATTCGCCAATATGTCTACCTGGGACATAGTAGACTTGAGTCATCTAGAAAAGGCTTGGAAAGAATTAGAAGCAAACCGAGAATTGATAGGTTATCAAGACTATGCATTTGAATTACTTTTTTGATAAATCCTAGTAAACTAACTTTCCTGAAATTATTGTATGTGAATTTTCTTGATATGAACAGCATTTAGCGAACGTATAAAAATGTGTTCGAAAAAGGGCAACTTGATTCTTTGGCAACTGTTCGGAATTTCCGAACAGTTGCTTCGGAAATCAGCTCGCCAGACCGAAATATTCCTTTAATGTGCTCACTAATATTGGCTTTACTTGATTGAAATAAATCCACAAGTTGACTTTGGTTTAACCACACAGTTTCACCATCAAACTGTACTTCAATTTGGGTGGATCCCTCTTTTGATGTGTATATTTCAATTTTATTTTCCACTTGATTTACCGGATTTCTGCTTATCTGTATTTGAATACACAAATTAAGATAACTATCATTCTATTAATAGTCCAAGGGTAAGCATATCCAAGATCTCCTTTTTGATCGCTGTTTTTTCCTCCGCCGTATATTTTTTCTTCGAATGGTGTAGCCATCTTACACTGGATATCAGGGTGTTCATCTTTATGGTAGGATCTCCTTTTACAATCAGCCCCTTATCCATCAATGCTGCCAGCAGGGTGGAGAACTTATTTTCATAATTCCGCTTCTTTTCCAGGTAGCTCACTTTTTTATCTTCGGGCAAATTTTTCCATTCATCGCTGAATACGGTGCCGGACATGGGGTCTTCAAAAGCGGTATCGATGTGAAATTCCAAAACCCGGGTGATGCGGGAAAGATCATTGTCGGCTGCACTCGCCAGGATGGCATCCATCGCTGCATTGAACCGGTCTGCGCATTCATGACACAACAATTCGAGGATGCTTTCTTTGGAGGGAAAATGGGAGTAAAGACTGGAGGCTTCTATGCCGGTGGCGAAGGCTATATCTCTTACTGACGTAGATTTATAGCCGCGTTCCAAAAACAACCGGGCGGCTTTTTCGAGGATGTCTTTCTTACGTGGCCGCAGGCCGGACTCGGGCATCATCTGTCAAAATTGATGTACACTTTTTCGCTCTTGGGTACGGCCTGACAAGTGAGCACATAACCGGCTTCTACCTCATCGGGCTCGAGTGCGTAATTGACAGCCATGCTGACCTCTCCTTCTTCACAGTGTGCTTTACAGGTACTGCATACCCCGCCCTTACAGGCAAAGGGCAGATCGGCCCCATTTTTCAGGGCTGCATCCAGAATGCTGCCTTCGTCGCCTTTGTAATCGAATTCAAATTCCAGGCCGTCAAGCTTCATTTTGATGCGGGCTGCGGCTTGGGTATTCTGTGACGCTTTCGCAGCTGCTTTGGGAATGCCTTCCGTAGTGAAGAGTTCAAAGTGCACATGGTGGCTGTCGATGCCCATAGACAACAGTGATTCTTTGACTTCGAATACCATTTCTGCGGGTCCGCAAAGGTAATATTGACTTTGTCCTTTAAACGGGTTTAGTTTTTGTTCAAAGGTGCTGCACTTCTCTCCATCTATTCTGCCGCAAAAGAGAGGACTGTCGAGGGCTTCTCTCGACAGAATGTGGTAAAGACCAAAGCGGTTTAAATAACTATTTTTTAAGCCTTCCAGTTTTTCTTTGAATATGATGCTGTCGGTATGTCGGTTGCCATAAAACAGGCTTACGTTGGCCTGGGTGGTGTGTTCGAGAATATAGCCGATCATCGAAAGACAGGGCGTGATGCCACTGCCGGCAGCGTAAAATACATAGTGCTGCGCAGCAGCCAAATCAGCGGGAAGTACGAAACCGCCCATGGGTGGCATTACCTCCAGTTTGTCGCCTGCTTTCAATGCCTGATTGGCATAAGTTGAAAACCGACCTCCCTCTATTTTCTTGACAGCTACACTTACCACATCGGATCCCGGCAGGCTGCAAATGGAGTAGGATCTTCTGATTTCTTCTCCGCCTATGACGGTTTTAAGGGTAAGGTACTGACCGGGCAGGAATTCAAAATTTTTTGTTAATTCTGTTGGAATCGCAAAATCTATGCGTACGCAATCCTCTGTTTCTGCGTTTACTTCCTGAACGGTTAATTTATGAAAAGTTGTGCTCATGCCTAACGAATGTTCGTGCGGCAAAGGTACACAATCGAAATGAGTTCCTTTATTTTTCAACCCGAAATGCAACGCTATGGAAATCACAGAAGAATTGATGTATTATTTGTGGAATACCCGACGATTTGACCACAAAGTGCTTACCTCCCTCGATGGTGAAGCATTGGAAATCCTGCAATATGGCAACCGAAACGGATCTTCGGGACCGGATTTTATCAACGGCGCCATTCGTTTGGCCGGCCTGCAATGGCATGGAAACATTGAAATGCATGTATGTACAAGCGATTGGAAAAAACACCGCCACCATACAGACGGCGCCTACGAAAATGTGATCCTCCATGTGGTCTGGCAACACGATACGGATCCCACCGAAGGCAAAGTGCCCATCCTGGTGCTGTCTCCCAGGGTTGAACACGGTTTGATCCAGCAATACAACAAATTGAGGCTTGCTACCTCCTGGCTGCCTTGCGAGTCGCTGCTCAATCCGGAAAAGCTACAAGTCATGGCCTTGTGGAGGGATGTGCTGGCGGTAGACAGGTTGCAACGTAAGGTAACCGGTCAGTTGGAAAATCTGGTCAAAGAATCTTCAACAGACTGGGATGCCCTGGTATATCGGTTGATGGTAATCTACCTGGCAGGCAAAGAGAACAGGGTCTGTGGTGAACTTTTGTCCCAAAGGCTTACCTTGTCCATCCTGGATCGCAATGCCCCCAATCCCCTCGATATTTTGGCCCTGTTTTTAGGCACAGCCGCCTGTTTGGACGAGGTTAAAAATGAGGATGTTAAGCAAAAACTGGATCAAAGTTTTCGGCACATGCATAGTAAATATGGTATAAGCCCTATCCAAAAAGCTTCATGGAGGAAATTTGGTATGCGTGCTTCTGGAATGCCCGTAAGAAGATTGGCGCAAATAGCGGCTGTTTTTGCCGGCAAAACCCGGTACTTCCATGAGTTGATTGCTTGCAGAGATGTGGAGTCCATGAAAAAAATTCTTCCCGATAAGTTGCCGGAAGAAACGGGGTGGCGAGAACTATTGCCTTCAAAATCATTGTTGTCCAACCCACAAAAAGACATGCTGTTGATCAATGTTTTGCTGCCGGTGTGGTTTTATTACCACCATCAGGTCCATGGGCATGCCAGTTCGCTTTCAATTTTTGATATGATGCACCAACTGCCGCCGGAAGTCAATGCCATTTGCAGAAGGTATAAAAAACTGGGATTTCCGGTTCAATCCGCATTGGACAGCCAGGCATTGTTGGAATTGAGGGTGCAGTACTGTGAGCCAAAAAGGTGCATAGCCTGCAGAATCGGGCAGCAGTTTTTTTCCGGGCAATAATTATTTTTTGAATCAGAGTTTGGATTTTAAAAATTAAAGTCTATCTTTGCGGTCGCTTTTGAAAATTAGGTTGGAAGCAACTTAATAGCGAGATCGGGGAGGTTAGCTCAGCTGGTTCAGAGCACCTGCCTTACAAGCAGGGGGTCACTGGTTCGAATCCAGTACTTCCCACCCGGAAGGGGATACAAAATATTTGTGTCCCCTTTTTTAATTCATAGCCCTTTGCAATCATAGGTAAAAGGGCAAAAATCATTCAACATGAGTCTACTCACCGTAGGAACAGTAGCGTTCGACACCATAGAGACGCCATTTGGAAAGGCAGAAAATGTAATTGGTGGTGCCTGCACCTACATCAGTTATGCAGCTTCTTATTTTACCTCAGATATTTATCTTTCAGCCATTGTAGGTGGCGACTTCCCTCAGGAGGAAATCGATGCCCTTGCTGCCAGAGGGGTAAATATGGAAGGACTGGAAATCGTAAAAGACGGTAAGTCCTTTTTCTGGGCCGGCAGATACCATCAAAACATGAACAACAGGGATACGTTAACCACGGATCTCAATGTTTTGGCCGATTTCAACCCGATTTTACCCGAATCTTACAAATCCTGTAAGTTCGTCATGTTGGGAAATCTTACGCCAGCCATTCAGAAACAGGTTCTGGATCAGTTGGATGGCAGCCAGGTACTGATTGCCCTGGACACCATGAACTTTTGGATGGACATAGCCCTGCCTGAGTTGAAAGAAGTGTTGAAAAGGGTCGATCTTTTGACCATCAACGACGAAGAAGCCAGGCAGTTGAGTGGCGAGCATTCGCTGGTTAAAGCGGCGGAAATCATCCATGAAATGGGACCTAAGTACCTGGTAATCAAAAAAGGAGAGCACGGTGCCTTGTTGTTCCATCAGGGTAAAATATTTTATGCACCCGCCCTTCCTTTGGCTGTTGTTACCGATCCAACCGGTGCGGGAGACACCTTTGCCGGGGGAATGATGGGTTATCTGGCCAGCACTGGAGATGCCAGTTATGAAAATTTGAAAAAATCCATTATTTTTGGTTCCGCGCTGGCATCCTTTTGTGTTGAGGAGTTTGCGATCAGCAGATTAAAGAGCCTCAGCCGGGATGAAATAGAAAGCAGGGTACAACAATTCAGAGATCTCGTTCATTTCTGATAAAAAACCCAAAAATTAAAGCATTTATATATTAATTAAAATTGTAATATATCGAGTAAAATTCTACCTTTGTAATTTGATTCATTGATTATCCTGAATTGGTTACGACCGGTTTGGGCATCGTTTTTTTATATGTTTGGATATATTAAAGGTAGAATAACACACAAGACCCCCGCTTTCATATACCTGGAAGCAGCAGGAGTGGGTTATCATATCAACATCAGTTTGAGTACGTTTAGCAGGCTGGAAGGGCTTCAAGAGGCTTCCATCTTCACCCATTTGCATGTTCGTGAGGACGACATGAGCCTTTACGGCTTTTTTGAGGAAGAAGAAAGACAGTTGTTTGTGCAATTGATATCCGTGAGCGGCATCGGCTGCAATACGGCAAGAGTCATTTTGTCCTATATGACGCCGGAAGAAGTACGAAGAGCCATTTTGCACGACGACGAGTTCACCCTCAGCAAGGTCAAAGGCATTGGTCCCAAAACAGCCAAAAGAATCATCCTGGATTTGAAAGATAAGATTTTGAAAACAGGTTCTTCTGAAATTGGGCAAGTTACTTTAAAGGCCACCTCCGGCATAAAAGAAGAAGCCCTGGCAGCGCTGGTGGCACTTGGATTTCCAAAAGCGGGCATGGACAAACACATCAATGCTGCAGTAGCCAAAAATCCGGCCATAGAAAGCGTGGAAGATCTGATCAAAAATGTGTTAAAACAGCTGAACTGATGAAAAAAAAGGAGTCTATACACACTACAAAAACCCAAAACGGGGTTTCTAAGGTGAATTTATATATGAAGGCATACAGATCACACTTTTACATGCATTACAAACTCTTGTGTTTTTTTAGTGTTGCTGCATTTTATTTGATTTCGGGTAACATGAAAGGAGCCAATTTGCCGGACCCTTATGCACCCTCATTCAAAATATCCTATAAATCGGTAGCTCCGGACACCATTCCGCTGACCGATCGCAAAGGCGATTTTATTTTTGACAAATCCAAAAACCCTTTTGACATCAACACCGGAATCATCGAGCAAAAAGTGGAATACGATGTTGCTACCGGTAAGTACATCATATATGAAAAAATTGGGGATGAATACTATCGTACACCCACCTATATGACTTTTGAAGAATACCTTGACTGGAAAGCCAAAGAACAGGAAAGGACATATTTTGCGAATCTGGCAGGCATACAATCCAATAAAAAAAGTGGATCCGGCAAAGTGGATCCGATGTCGAGAATTGATATTTCCAAGTCATTGGTGGATCGATTATTTGGGGGTACGGAAGTAAATGTCAAACCCCAGGGAGGCATTGACCTTACCATTGGATTTTTCTCTTACTATCTGACCCGTTCGAATTTTGGACAACGCACACCATGGAATTTTCTGGATCCGGTAGACATCAAACCCAGGTTGACCGTAGATGGAAATGTAGGTTCAAAACTGAAGCTCAACTTCAATTACGACGCACAATCGAGTTTTAATTTTGATCAGAAAATCAAGCTGCAATACGACTCGCAAGCCTTTTCAGAAGACGATATCATCAAGAAAATTGAGGCGGGTAATGTGAGTCTTCCGCTAAAAGGCAACCTCATAAAAGGTGCACAAAGTTTGATGGGTATTAAAACCGATCTTCAATTTGGGCACTTAAGAATGACTTTACTCGCATCCCAACAGCAGTCCAAACAAAACAATGTTAAAGTTCAAAATGGCGCTTCGGTGGTTGAATTTGATGATATCACAGCCGATCAATATGACGAAAACAGGCACTTCTTTTTATCCCATTTCAACAGAGAAACCTACGAGCGATCGCTGAAAAATCTTCCACAGGTACTTACACCTTTCAGGATTGCACAACTGGAAGTATGGATATCAGACGACAGGCCGGATTATCAACCGGGTCAGACGTATATCGCAGCCATCGCTGATATGGCAGAACCCAATATAGAAAAATACAACAACCCTACCGGAACATTATACCCACCCAGCCCTTTTATACCGGATTACCTGAAAGACAAGGAAGGAAAAGTATTAGCTGACAACAGAGTCAACGGCTTGTTTGAAGAGTTGATCAAAAACGACACCATATCCAGTCAGGATAAAACAGCCAGCTTGCTGCGCGATGAATTCCGAATGACCCAGATCCGGGATTTTGAAATCTTCAGAGGACGATTGCTCAATGCCAGTGAATATACCTATCATCCTCAGCTGGGTTACATTTCACTGAACATCAAACTCAGGCCTAACCAGGTTTTGGGAGTTGCCTATAAATATTTTTACACCGAACAGTGCGATTCTGTATTCACCGTAGGTCAATTGGCAGGACAAAGCCAGGAAACCAGCGATATACGCACCTCTTCTCCCAACCAGGATGAAGAAGATGCATCACCCAGTAAAGTGTTGTTCGTAAAGCTCTTGAAATCGAGCAATCAACAAGTACGCTTGCCCTCCTGGGATCTGATGATGAAAAACGTATACAATCTGAAAACCAATCAACTCAACAAAGATGGATTTCAGTTTGACATTTATTACGAAGATGATTTCAGTGACGGATCGCTCAAAAAATTCATTCCGGAGAGACCCGATATTCCCCTGTTGAACATATTTAATCTCGATACACTCAACCGTTTTGGTGACCCTCAATCGGATGGTATCTTCGATTACGTTCCGGGACTGACCGTTATTGAAAAATCGGGAAGTATCATTTTTCCTGTATTGGAGCCCTTTGGAAGTTCACTGGATTCATTGTTGAAAGGCGTCCCAAATCCGGACAAATACAAATACCAGCAGCTTTATGACTCTACGGTTACTGTGGCAAGGCTTACCCCCGAAAAGAATAAGTTTGTGATGGTGGGCAGGGTCAAATCCAACACACAGGGAGAAATCCCGTTAGGACCTTTTGTGCCCAGAAATGGTGTAAAAGTAACCGCAGGAACCATTACCCTGATTGAAGGAGTAGATTATGAAATAGACTATTCGTTGGGCAAGCTGAGGATCCTCAATCCGGCCTATCTGGCGCAGGGTACCCCCATCAACGTAAGTTTTGAAGACCAGTCCACTTTTTCTTCCCTGAATAAGTCGATGTATGGTATTCGTCTCGATTATGATTTCAGTAAAAAGTTTACCATGGGTGCCACCTTCCTCAAATTGCAGGAGCGGCCATTTACCCAGAAAGTCAACCTTGGAGATGACCCTATTAACAATAAAATTTACGGACTCGATTTTAGTTACAGCAACAAGAGTACGTGGATAACCAGGCTTCTGGACAGGTTGCCTTTCTATAGCACAAAGGAAGAATCATCCATCAACATAGCCGCAGAAGGAGCTTATCTTAAGCCCGGACACAACAAATACATCAACAGTCAGGCAGATAAGAATGACGGTGGTGGATTGGTCAATATCGACGACTTTGAAGGATCGGTAAGCGGATTTACACTGGGAGGTTTCAATACCAATTCATGGACACTTTCGAGTACCCCTCCTGAATTCAGGGAGGCCGGCCTCACCAATGACTTGCGCTATGGAGCCAATCGTGCAAAGCTATCGTGGTACCAGATCGATCAATCGGTCAATACCACGGAAGCAGACAGAACGAACCCTTATTCCAGGCTGGTGTTACAGACGGATTTGTTTAAACGTCAGGTGCAGACCGGTATCAATCAATTGTTTACTTTCGACGTGAGTTATTATCCGCAGGAAAGAGGACCTTACAATTTTGATGTACCGGAGGGCTACCCCAATATTTCAGCAGGTGCCGATGTTGTTGGCGACAAAATTATTTTGAGGGACCCCAAGACCAGGTGGGGGGGTATCATGCGGTATTTCCAAAATACGGACTTCGAAGCCAACAATTACCAATTCATAGAATTTTGGGTGTTGAATCCATTTTTGGATGTAAACGGCAATCCGGATCCCACCAATGAAGAAGGAGAGATTGTTTTTCAGTTGGGAAACGTATCAGAAGATGTAATGCGCGACAACCTCCAGTTTTTTGAAAACGGACTACCAACGGCTACAGAGCCCAATATACCGATTAAAAAAACAGTATTCGGAAAAGTGCCTCTGGTACCGCCGATCATCAGCAATTTTTCACTGGAGAATATTCCGGTTCAGGACATTGGTTTTGATGGTTTGAACGACGATGAGGAGAGGTTGAAATTTGAAGAGTGGGTAAATAAATTTCCCGGGATAAAAGGTATTTTAAATGAAGACCCGTCGGGGGATAATTTTGTTTTTTACAACGATGAAAAACTCAATGGCCTTGACATGGTCACGAGGATGAAAGATTTTTGCGGACCGGAAGGTAATACCCCGGAAGAAAGCAATTTTGAAAACAACCGATTTTACAGAGGTAGCCGTACGCCTGACAGTGAAGACCTCAACAACGACCGCTCACTCAACCAGGGAGAAGCATTTTATGAATACAGAATTAAAATCAGAAACCTGGGTGGAGAAATTGATACTGCGAGTTCTCAGTACTATAAACAATTTAAGCAGGCCAACGAAAAGGAAAAATGGTATCGTTTTGTGGTACCGCTCAACAAATTTACCTCTTCACAAAACATCACCGGCTTCAGGGCAATTCAGTTTATGAGGATGTATTTCACCAACTTCGAAAAGCAGAAGACATTCAGATTTGCCGAGTTCCAGTTGGTGAGAAATCAATGGAGGATTTCACCCCAGGGGGCTTGTGCAGATGGCGACAAGCCATCGGTTTCTATCGATGAAGTAGGGGTAGAGGAAAATACCACCCGATTGCCTTTTAACTACCTTACACCTTCAGGCATTACTCAGGAAATTCTCAACAGTTCGGTAGGTTCCAACTTGTTGCAGGATGAAAAATCGCTTGCCATCAATTTCTGTAATTTGCAAAAAGGAGCACCGGGTTGTGATGTAGCCATCAATAAATTGGGCAATATTGACCTTAATTTGTATGAGCGTTTACAAATGTTTGTGCACGCAGAATCCAAGGCAGATGAATTGTACCAACACGGAGATCTATCCATATATATTAAGCTTGGAAAGGATCTCAATACAAACTATTACGAATATGTGATGCCTATCAAGCCCAGTGAATTCAATATCCAAAACAAAGAAAATTGCTGGCCGGATACCAATAAGATAGACATTCCGCTGAGCGGCTTTACCGAATTGAAGAAAGCCAGGTTGGTAGACAACAATGTGACAGAACTGGCTGACCCTTTGAATGAAGGGGCAAAATTTGTCATGAAAGGGTTGCCGAGTCTTGGTTACATTAAAATTATTGAGGTGGGTGTGCGCAACAGTTCACCGGAAAACAAACCTTTGTGCGGACAGGTCTGGATCAATGAACTCAGGGCCAGTGGTCTCAACGAAGACGGTGCCTGGGCAGCGCAAGCCAAAGCACAGATAAAGCTGGCCGACCTTGGGGATCTGAATGTAGCAGGAAGCTACAGCAGTCAGGGTTTCGGTAGTATTGACCAACGATTGTTGGAAAGGTCAAGGGATGAAATTTACCAATACGATGTTTCTACATCACTGCAACTAGGCAAGTTGTTGCCTAAGTTTTTACCCCTGGCGGTGCCTTTCTTTGCATCTTATTCCAAATCCGTAAAGAAGCCACAGTTTGATCCTTACCAGCGAGATCTGGAAGTAGATGAGTTGCTCGAAGTGACGCCTGACAACGAAAAACAGGGGGTAAGAGACAGAGCAAGAGAAACCACTACTGTGACCTCTTATAACTTTACCAACGTGAAAAAAGAGGGTGGCAAAGGCGGTAAACTTTGGAGTGTGGAAAACCTCAGCGCTACCTACGCGTTTACCAAAACGCTCAAGACCGACCCCATCATTAAAGAGGATGTCACCACCGAAAGGAAGGTGGCTGTGGAATATGGTTATACCAATAAACCCAAGTACATCCAGCCTTTAAAATCGATCAAGGCAAAGTCGTTGAAATTGATTTCTGAATTCAACTTCAATTTATTGCCAACCAGTCTGGGCTTTAATACCAATATTGACAGGTATGAAAACTTCAGAACATTCAGGTTGCCCCAAACTCCGGTATTCAGGTTTGACGACAAAAGATTTAAGTGGGAAAGAAACTATACGCTCGATTGGGACTTCACTAAATCATTGCGTCTTAATTTCAAGGCCAATGTCACTGCAGTAGTGGATGAATTGCGACAAGTGGGCATTAAAGATGATCCGGCGGATCGAAATTGGGTAAATGCTGAAGGCAGAATTGCATCTGCTGACACCCTGGATCAATACAGAAACAATAGTTTGTCCCAATTGGGAAGGAGAAAAAACTACACCCACAATCTGGGACTTACCTATAAAATCCCTGTCAACTTACTGCCCGTGATGGATTGGGTTACAGCATCGGCAGATTATAAGGCAACGTATACGTGGGTGGCTGGTCCATTGTTGTACATAGACGATGAGCTCAACAGACCGGGCAATATTATACAGAATACGCAAAACAGATCGGTGAATGCTACTTTTTCATTCGATAAGTTGTACACCAAATGGGGTTATCTGAAAAAAATTGAAACAGGAGGCAGCAAGACCAAGTCCAAAAAGTCAAAAGGCAAAAAAGAAGAAGATGGCGTAATGTCTGCTGAACGTGGTGGGGAAGAAAAGGAAGATGGAAAGGAAGGTGATAAATCCAAAGATAAGAAAAAGGAGAAGAAGGACAGAGATCCCAGTGTAGTAGAAAGGATTATTATAAGGCCATTGATGGCTTTGAGATCCGTGAAGTTTAGTTACAAGGAAGATTTTGGAACCGTTATTCCGGGCTTCTTACCCAATGCTTCTTTGTTTGGACTGAGCGATGGCTTCAGTGCCCCGGGATGGCAGTTTGCAGCCGGTTTGCAGCCGGATTTAGACAAGAGCAATCCTAACAACTTTTTGTTTGCCAACCAGGAATGGTTCAACAAGAGCAAGGTGTTTAATGATCAGATTACACAATCTTTGAGACAAAACATCAACGCCAAGATTGCCATTGAACCATTCAAGGATTTTAAAATTGATGTTGACTTCAACAAAGATTATCGCAGCTCTCATACGGAGGTTTTCAAATACAAAGACGAGTTTATGCAGATTGCTGCCATCAACACAGGATCTTTTGAAGCTACATATGCCTCTTTGGGAACCCTGTGGGATAATTCAGAAGATTTGGTAGCGACCTTTAAAGCCAACAGAGCGGTAGTGTCGCACCGTCTGAAGAACTACAATACTCAAGAGCACCCTGATTATGCAGGCTATGCCTATGGATGGGGTCCTACCAACTACAATGTGGTGGTGCCATCTTTCCTGGCTGCCTATACAGGCAAAGACATCAATCAGCAATCACTGGATCTGGAGGGAGATATAAAGGCTTACGATTATGTACCCAGGCCCAACTGGATTTTGAGGTACGATGGTTTGAGCAAGTTGCCATGGTTCAAAAACTTCTTAAACAGTTTCAGTTTGAAGCACGGATACAAGTCTACACTATCTGTTGCCAAATTTGAAAGCCAGGCTGCCTACGATGATCAAAGAGAATTCAAAACACTTGAAAACAATTATTTTTCAAGAATAGAAATTCCTGCTGTGTTAATCAAAGAAGAATTCAGTCCGTTGATAGGAATCGACCTTAAGACTAAAAACAACATGGAGATCAAGTTTGAATACCGCAAGGGACGAACCCTTGATCTACGCGCTTCTACCAGTGAGTTGAATGAAACCCTGAGCACCGGAGTCGTCTTTGGCTTTGGTTATGTGATCGACAATTTCAAAGGTTTCGGAGGTGGTAAAAAACGTCCGACCAGAAGAAAAGGTGATGGCTTGAGTGGAGGAGCAGGTGACGGTAAAACCGATGATAAATCAGCCGGAGGCGGTTTAAAAGGTGGCACAAAAGATAGAAACAATCAACAGCAATCCAGTAACGACAAGAGTCCTGCCAATACAGGTAAAGGTAAGAAACTGACCATTAACTGTGATTTTTCTTTCAAAGATGATGTAACGCAGAACTATAAGTATGGCATTACCCAAAAGACAGAACCTGAAAAGGCAAGGGGAAGTCAAATCATACAAATAAGTCCCAATATCGAGTACCAAATGTACAAAAACCTTGCGTTCCGTTTGTATTTCGAGTATATGAGGACAGCACCCAAAGTGGCTACCAACATTACTGTCAACATGTCTTCGGGCATTGTTGTACGATATATGTTTAATTAAGCATTTATGAGCCGGCGTTCTATAATTGCCATAATGATTTTGATGAGTATTGCCCTGCTCGGGGTCAGTATCATACAATATTTATGGATAAAATGGTCGTTGCAAAACAATGAAAAAGGGTTTAACCACCAGGTTTACCAGGCCATCAATATTGTAAAGTACAAGCTGCTGGAAGATGCTGAAACCAAAGAATTTTACCAGACCTACATGCATGAACGCAAAGACGATGTGCATTTGCAGAATATTTTAAAAGGAAGGAATGCCTGGGACAAACAACAATTGGAGTATGAACTGAGAAATAATCTACTCCTGATCAATCCGGATGAATTTCTGGAAAACATTGATATCAAAAAGCTCGATGAGTTCCTTATGACAGAACTGAACAACCAGGGTATCGATATCGACTACGAATATGGCATATTTTCCAAACAAACCCAAAGCTTTTTTATCCTCAATGGCAATTATGTGGCCGAAATAGGAGATGGCTCTCAAATGTCGAAAGTACAATCCAGTCCGGGATTGAGAGAGACAGAATACAAAATCCCGCTTTTTGATTTACACGACAAAGATGAGCCGGGGTACTTGTACCTGTATTTTCCTAAAAAGACGGGTGTGTTGTGGCAGCACATCTGGAAAATTTTAGCACTTTCGATTTTATTCACGGGTCTGATCCTGTTTTGTTTCTCCTACACTTTGTATGTGATCTTCCAACAGAAAAAGATATCTGAGATCAAAAATGATTTTATCAATAATATGACACATGAATTCAAAACCCCCATTGCCACCATTTCACTGGCAACGGATTCGATTCATAGTCCTATGATCATTGGAAACGAAACAAAAGTCAAAAAATTTCTGGCCATCATTAAGGAAGAAAACCGTCGAATGCTCAGGCAGGTAGAAAAGGTGCTGCAAATGGCGCAAATAGACAGAAAAGAAATTTCTTTAAAACCCACCAAGATCAATATCAACGAATTGGTTTCTCAGGCAGCCCAGCATGCTGAGTTGAAGGTGACAGAAAGAGGAGGTACCGTAGAAGTGCACCTTAATGCCAGCCGGGAATTCATTGAAGCGGATCAAAACCACATTTCCAATATTGTTGCCAATTTGCTAGACAACGCTGAAAAATATTGTCCTGACAATCCAACCATCAAAGTAGAAACCATGGACGATAAGGATGGGGTGAGGATTGCCATAACTGATAACGGCATAGGAATTCCAAAAGAAGCATTGAAACATATTTTTGAAAAGTTTTACCGGGTACACACCGGTAATGTGCACAATGTCAAAGGTTTTGGGCTTGGATTGAGCTATGTAAAGGCCATGGTTGATGCCCATGGTGGGCGTATAACTGTTAAATCTGAGGTTGGAAAAGGCAGTACTTTTACCGTATTTTTGCCGTTTAAAGCCACAAATAGAGATTTAAATAAATGATTTATAGTGTATTACACATGTGTTAAATTATTTATTTAGGAAGCGTTAAAAATATAAGGTCCAAGACTAACTAAAACAGGAAAAACTACGTTAATACTAAAAACACAAACGAAAGGGCATGACAAGTAAAATCTTACTCGTAGAAGACGACAGAAACTTTGGAGACGTATTGCGGTCTTACCTCGAAATGCACGATTTTGAGGTTACGCTGGCAACCGATGGCGAAGCCGGTTTGATTGAATTCAACAAGGGTAATTTTGAACTGTGTATTTTTGACGTAATGATGCCCAAAAAGGATGGTTTTACCCTGGCCAAGGAAATCAGGGATAAGGGAGCGGTGACCCCCATTATATTTCTTACTGCCAAAAGCCTGAAAGAAGATGTGTTGGAAGGTTTTAAAATTGGTGCTGATGATTACATCACCAAACCTTTCAATTCTGAAGAGCTTTTGTACCGAATTATGGCTATTTTGAAAAGATCCAACAAAGCAGCCGATCCAAAAGAAGAAGCAAAGGAATTTCAGATCGGAGGTTATGTTTTCAACTATCCGCTCAGGACACTGGTATATAAAGAAGGCGAATACGAAGAAAAATTATCTCCCAAAGAAGCTCATTTGCTCAAAATGTTTTGTTTGTCCAAGAATGATGTATTGGAAAGATCAGAGGCATTAAAGAAAATCTGGGGAGAAGACAACTATTTTACAGCCAGAAGTATGGATGTTTTTGTGACAAAGCTCCGCAAATATCTGAGCAAAGACGAATCGATAGAAATTGCCAACATCCATGGCAACGGTTTTAGACTCATCGAAAAAAACACCATATAGATTTTGGATGTAAATGTCTGATTTGCTCCCATAATTGCTTTAAATTGGAGTGCCACGCTGTGGAAAAGTGAAAAAAACGGGTCATTTTTTGTGTAGATCAGCTTTCCAGATTACAGGTAAAAACAAGTTAAACAGTAAGTTACATATTTTGGAAATATATATTAATAAAATGTTAATATATTTTATGTTGGCTTAACATTCCTCTCAAACAATAGCTATAAATTTGTAGCTCAAAACAGTACAAATTATGGCTAGAATTTTACAATTATTTTTCGTGTTGTCCTTTTTGGTACCGGTGTCGCTGGGTGCACAGGTTACCTCTTCTTCATTGAGGGGACACATC
Organism: uncultured Saprospiraceae bacterium; assembly: GCA_937973565.1. Taxonomy (GTDB): domain Bacteria; phylum Bacteroidota; class Bacteroidia; order Chitinophagales; family Saprospiraceae; genus JADKBO01. Next base: position 17,741 of record CALJKQ010000294.1, read on the forward strand.
AGTGATTCCAAAGGGGAAGATCTGATAGGTGCATCGGTAGTAGCGGTACACCTTCCATCCGGTACACAGTATGGTACGGTTACTGACGCATCAGGAAATTATATTCTTCCGGGTGTAAGGGTAGGTGGACCTTACAAAGTGACAGTAAGTTATATAGGTTATCAGGACCGACAAGTGGAAGATGTTTTCGCTTATCTGGGGGTGGTAACAGATGTTAACGCCAAACTGGATGACGCTTCTGTGAACGTTGATGAAGTATTGGTGGTTGCATCCAGAGGGGATTTGTTCAGTTCAGACAGAAATGGAGCTGCCGTTACCTTCAACAATCAGTCGATTCAGTCGATCCCAACTTTGGGCAGGACGGTGAACGACATCACCCGATACAACGTATACTCAAACGGAAGAGGCTCTTTCGCAGGTCAGGATTCACGTTTCAGCAGTTTTACTGTGGACGGATCCGTTTTCAACAATGGCTTCGGACTCGGATCATCTGCATCTGCGGGAGGAAGAACAGGAACTACAGCAATTTCTCTGGATGCATTGGAAGAATTGCAATACAACATTACACCTTATGATGTAAAGCAATCCGGTTTTGCGGGTGCAGGTATCAACTCTGTAACCAGATCCGGAACCAATGAGATCACAGGTTCTGCTTACTATTTCCTAAAAAACAACAGTCTCACCGGTAAAAAAGCCAATGGTCAGGATTTGGCTCCCTTTACCGTAGATGAAAAAACGTTGGGTGCCAGAATTGGCGGTCCCATCATTAAAAACAAGTTGTTTTACTTTGTAAACTTCGAGAAATTCACAAGTTCAAAGCCTGCACTAGATTGGGTTATCAACAGAGGTACAGGATCAACAGGAAACGTATCAAGGGTAACAGAGGCCGACATGACGGATCTGGCCAATTTCATGAAAACCAACTTCAATTATGATTTGGGTGCATTTGATGGATTTAACAACGATGTAAACAGTATCAAGTATTTGGCGAGATTGGACTACAACATCAGCGATAAGCACAAGTTGTCGCTTCGTTATTCTCACCACGACTCAGATTCTGAGCAAAGAATTTCAGACAGTAACAGTAGTAACACTGCCGGTAACGGAAACAGGACCAACAGAGCGTTGGCCATTTCCCCGGAAAATACCGGTTACATCATTGAAGATAATACAAGATCGCTTGCACTGGAACTTAACTCACTTTTCAGTGCCAAGTTGTCCAACAACTTTGTTGTAGGTTACAACAAACAATTGGAAGACAGAAGGTATCGTACCCAGGAGTTCCCAACGATCGACATCCTGAAAGATGGTAATACTTATACTTCTATAGGTTTCGATCCATTTACTCCAGCCAACCAATTGAATTATTCAACATTGAATATTACAAACAACCTGAGTTACTACATGAACAAACACCAATTTACATTTGGATTGGCAGTGGAATTGTTTAAATCAAACAACGTCTTCTTCCCATCATCCAACGGTGTTTATGTATATAACTCAATTGATGACTTCAAAGCAGCAGCCCTTGCTTTCAAAGCAGATCCAAACAATCCGGTATCTCCTGTTTCAGTGGCCAGATACAACCTGAGGTACTCATTGTTGCCAAATGGCCAGGATCCATTGCAGGTTTTGAAGAGTACTACCTATTCTGCTTATGCCCAGGATGAAATCCTGGTCAACAAAGATTTTCAGGTAACAGTAGGTTTGAGAGCTGACT
>CALJKQ010000295.1 GCA_937973565.1 uncultured Saprospiraceae bacterium
TAAACAAACCTACACCCGATGAATCCGGGTTAAACAAATTGGGTTGCGTTAAATAATTGCCCCTCCACAAGCCATCATTGGGCATTGCTGTGAGTATAAAAGTGCCGGCGTCTTCACATTTGGTAACATCGTTGACGGTAACGGCTTCGGCATCGACGACTTGGATTTCAATTTCATCTTCTGATTCACAACCCGGAATGCCATATTTATATTTTACTTTATACTTCCCTGCTGATAGATTTTTAGGGCTAAAGATTCCTAAATCCTTATCTATAATGCCTGTCCCAGACCAGGTGCCTCCTGGTACATTGGCAGTTATTGTATCATTTTCACCACCCTTACAAAATTGTTTATTGGGTACATTAATTTTAACATTGGTCATAGCAACCACTACCAAATCTCTTTCAAGATGAAAATTACCACAATTGGCTAAAACATCTAAAATAACCTTATAAACATTGTTGCCGGGTGGGTACATTATTTGCCCTGGAGTTTTGTTGTTGGATGAGGATGGCATACCTCCGGGAAATGTCCATGTGGTTGACAAGGTGTTTCCGGAAATGGTTGAGTTGGGTAAATACTTTTTGGTGTCGCAAATGGTGTCTCCAGTTAGACTTACTGCAGGGGCTGTTTCAACTCTAATAGGAAAAGTCCATACAGAGTCTCCACATTCGTTTTTGGATGTGAGCATAAAAGTATATGTGCCGGTCTTTAAAAAATCAATAATAACCGTATCTATAAAATGAACCGAATCTTTTTTACCATAACTAATTGTATCCTTATAGATGATAGTATCTATAAGTTTCCAATTGGTTTTTTCGGTGAGGGGTTTGTCTCCAGATGGATACTTCCACTGATTGCCTTTTGACCATAGATTGCTTTTGTCAATAAAGGTTACCCTCTCATTTAGACAAACCACACTGTCTCGGGCGTTCAGTGATAAATCTACAACTGCATTAGGATAACCAACAACCTCAATATCCTGTTCTATTGTTTTTTCAAGCGTATTTGAACCACATGAATTAGAAGCCTTCAACTTTACTTTATACTTACCTGTTTTACTGTATATGTGCTTTGGTGAGAATTTATTAGATGTATTGCCGTCACCGAAATCCCAAACGTAACTTGTAGCATAACAAGAATTATTAGTAAAGACGGTAGAGTCGGATATGCAAATTATTTTTTCATAAGAAAATCTAGGAATAGGTGTCTTGTTTACTTTAATTTTGGTTGCTGCATTTGCATATGAAATACCAGCCGGACAATTTTTTTTAGCAATAATATCAATCTGTATTACTCTGTACGGGTTTCCACATACCAAATCATCCGGAAAATCATAGGTGTTGCTGAATTCAAACTTAGTGTTTGCGAAGGAATCAATTTCATTTCCATCACACCAATAAATAAAGAAGGAATCAAATACAGTCAGCAAACTAGGATCGATGCTTATCTTTCCTTCAAAGCCTTCACAAAATTCAAATTCACTATTGGATGTAGTTATTTCTAATTTGCCACATTGATCGCTAAATGGTGTATTGTTGATATCCAAACAATTGGTCTGTCCTTTTATCTCCAAAAAAACAAACAAAAGCCAGATTGCTACACTAATCCTTATACCACACATTCTCATAAATTCTCCAGTTTTCAGGTAAGGTTAAATCATAACAGTTTACATCATAGATATTATCCAGCTTACACAGCGTGCTTCTATTGAGTCGATAGACAAAGCCCAGGCCCAAAATGG
>CALJKQ010000296.1 GCA_937973565.1 uncultured Saprospiraceae bacterium
AAAGGAGAAAGCTGTGTCTACACCGATATAATCTCCGTGCAAGTGATTGCACCCAACTTTCAATACAGCCTAAGTCCGGCCGACACACTCACCTGTACGACCCATCAGGTAGTTTTGCCTTTTAGTACAATGCCCGGCACAACCGTACAGTGGTATTTTAACAGCACCCTCCTGCCCTTACCCCAGGCAAGGCAGCCAGGTTGGTATAAGGCACAAATCAAAGACAGCCACGGCTGCCTAAAAACCGATAGCCTGCTGGTAGCAGCTGATTACACAAAACCCAATGCAGTCGTATCCACAGATACCATCGACTGTATTACCAATTTTGGAGGTTTCACGCTGGATTCTACCAATGCGGTCAGCTGGCAATGGGCAGGGCCGGGTGGCACCAGCAGCAACCAAACCGATTGTCAGTTTTCTGCTTCAGGCCTATATACACTTATGATTACCGGTAAAAATGGATGTGAAGACACCTTACAATTCAACCTGCCCTCTGACATAGATTTTCCATCCCTCACCATGACCGCCGATACCATCACCTGTGCCAGACCCCAGGGACATATCCACATAAGTTCAAGCATTCCGGTATCTGTCACCTGGCTATCTACCCTCGGTCAATCCGGCAGCGGACAAGATATCATTGCCAACGAAGCAGCTGTGTATACCATCACCGCTACTTCTGATAAAGGTTGCGTATCAACGGCAGAAATGGGCATTACCGTCGACACCCTTCATCCTACTTTGCAATTGAGTGTGAATGATACGCTGGATTGTCGCACCCCTGTGGTCTATCCGTCAGTGCAAGCCAATAATTACGTAAAACATAGCTGGTCGGGCGTATCGTCAACATCTCTGATACCGGCCATCACGAAAGCAGGCAACTATCAACTTACCCTCGAAGGCGCCAATGGTTGCAAAAACAACGCAGCTATTTTTGTTGTCGCTGACTACCAAAAACCGCTAGTGGGTGTGGGCTATGCTGACCTTAGTTGCGCAAAAACAAGCAGTCCCTTAGTGATCAATGGCAAGCCACAGTACACATACCAACTCAATTTCGGCCCCACTCAGGAAACAGTGACCACTGGCTATATGCTACAAAATGCAGGGACCTACCAACTCATAGCTACCGCAAACAATGGCTGCGACACTACCTTACAATTTACCGTGACCGGCCACTTCAACAAACCCAACAACCAGATCGAAAACGCAGACCTCAACTGCAACTTGCCTACAAAGCTGTTGCGCAACAAAGCCTCCAATACTTCCACGGATACCATCCAACACCGCTGGTGGTACAACAACAGAATCTCCTACTACGATACCCTAAGGGTTTTTGAAGCCGGCAGAGCCATCTTGTGGGCTACCAACCAATGGGGCTGTGAACAATCGGATACATCCGACATTACTGAAAATTTTAAAGCTCCTGTCATTACTTTTGGTCAGCAGCATACCATCCTGTGTACTGCAGATTCGGTGTGGATCGATGCCGAACCTACGCCCGGCACCTTTCAATATCAATGGTACAATAGCCAGGGGCAAGCAGTGGCTTCTTCTTCAAGCTGGGTGGCCAGAGCAGCCGGAACGTACAGCGTGAAAGTCCTGGACACAGCCAATGGTTGCAGTGTTACTGAAAGCATAGAAGTATTACAGCAAGGTACACCAGAAAAAATAGAAATAGATCTGCAACAAGCTCTGTGTTACGGGGAAGAGTCGTCTGTTTCCATGAACAATATAGTAGGTGGACAGCCACCTTATCAGTTGCAACTCAACCAGAAGGGCATTGCCGTCGATAAAAGAACTGTGGTCACACCGGGGGACCATCAGGTGCGCATCACCGATGTCAACGGCTGTGTATTGGATACCGCATTTCAGGTGCAGGAAAACTATCCCTTCAGTGTAGATGCAGGTCAGGACACAGTCATCCAATTGTTTGGTCAATATGAACTTCAACCCAGCTATCTATTAAATGGAAATGAAATCAAAGATATCTTCTGGCACGATAACAGCAGCCTGAGCTGTACACATTGTCTCCATCCCATCGCCACCCCCGAAGGACAAACCACCTATGTAATTGAACTGGTCAATCAAAATGGCTGTGTAGAAACCGATGAAGTCACCCTTCGCGTCAGGTTTGACAAAGGGGTAACGAGTCCCAATATTCTCAAAATCGATGGCGGCACGAACCAGCGATTTACCTTGTACAACAGATATGGATCCATTCGCACCATACAAAAGCTTAGCATTTTTGACCGTTGGGGCAACCTCGTTTTTCAGCGGGATAACTTTGAAGACAGTCAGCCGGATCTGGGCTGGGATGGCACCTTCAACAGCAGTCCTGTCGTACCCGGTGTATTTGTGTGGGCCGCTACGATCCTATACAAAGATGGCAGTGAGGAAGCGTTGACAGGAGATGTCACCGTGGTTAGATAGGTTATAGGGGCCAGGGATATTTCAACATATGTTCTGCTAACTTAATTACCTTCATTCTCTTAATGTTTGTAATTAAATTGTTTTCAGGAGAAATACATTACTCCAAAGGAAGAAATTTGTCAATCCTTTATAACATTAAGGGAATTAAGAAAATTAAGGAGTATTTACCTATGACGAGATTCCATCTTAATTACCTTCATTCTCTTAATGTTTGTAATGAAAATGTTTTTCCAAATAAAGAGATTATTTCAAGAGAAGAAATTTGTCTATACTTTTTATCATTAAGGGAATTAAGAAAATTAAGGGCTGTTTATCTATGGCGAGATTCCAACTTAATTACCTCCATTCTCTTAATGTTTAAACTCAATAAGGAAAGTCTTGTAAAGTAAGGCTTAATTTATATTATAAATTTTAATGAGCCAGAAGCGATCTCATCTCTTTATATTCAAATATAGTTTTGCCGGTAATGGACGGTTTAAGTGACGCATTGACCATAGCCAGAGCAACATCAGCAGCTTCAATGGGCTTGTATTTGGAAGGTATTAAGAATGATAGCGCCTTCATCAAAAACTGACCGATTCTCTCGCCCAATCGAAATTCGGATCGCTGACCCAGCAACATGGAGGGACGAAAAACCGAAAAAGCAGGAAGGACAAAAGCAGAGATTTCATTTTCTACCTCCCCCTTCAATTTGAGGTAAAAATTGGAAGAATTGGCATCTGCACCGACCGACGATACCAATAAAAAGTGACGACAACCCAAATCTGAGGCAAAACGAGCCGCATTGACGGGTATATCATAATCCACCTTACGGTATGCCTGCATATCACCTTTGACCTTCGCCTGGGTGGTACCTACTGAACAAAACACTATTTCACAGCCCTCCATAGCTTGTTGAAACTGCTTGTGATCTTCAAAATCGACAATGACCTGTTTTATTTTAAGTGATGAGACCGGTATATTTTTTCTTACCAATATGACTACTTCCTTGAAGTGATCCTGCTTTGCCAATATATTCACTATGTGTCCTCCAATCAAGCCGGAGGCTCCAATAACAGCTGCTTTCATTGAATTAATGGTTGACGGAATTGATAAACTTGATCACACCTTCCATAAATATTTTTTGATCGTCCCACATGGAAAGGTGGCTGCCATTGGGACAGTACAGGTATTGACCCTTCTTAACCATCTTGCTTTGCGCCTCCATGGCTTTTGGGTCCATGGTATCGTGTTTGGCACCGATCATGAGGGTGGGCACTTCAATTTCTGGCAAGCGATTACGTATATCCCAGGTGGCAAGTCGGCCACTGATACCAAATTCGGAAGGTCCCTGCATCAGCGTATAAATCGTGCCATTCGCGTGCTTCATGGCTCTGTTAAAACCGTCCGGCCATTTTTCGAGCCTGCAAATGTGTTGTTTGTAAAAATGAGGAATCAGAAGCTCCATATATCTAGGATTTCCAAAATCCTTTACTGCTTCAATGGCTCTTATTTCTTTTAATACCGCCGCATCCATTTGAGGTGCCAGAACCTCAGCAGCATATTTACCATATTCCGGGGCACTGGCCATCATATTGGCAACAACCAATGCCTTTAGGTTTTTTTGGTATTTAAGCGCATACTCCATAGCCAGGATGCCGCCCCAGGAATTGCCCAAAACAATAAAATTGCTACTGTCGGCACCTATGGCCTTCCGCACCTGCTCCACCTCTTCAACAAACCTTTCGGTCGTCCAAAGCGAGCTATCAGTGGGTTGATCACTGTAATATGAACCCAATTGATCATATTGGTAAAACTCATACCCCTCTTTCAGAAAAGGCAGTTCAAAACACTCCATGTACTCATGGGTCATGGCAGGTCCACCGTGGAGCAACAGAATCTTGATTTTGGGATTATTGCCAAATCGTTTCACCCAAACTTCAAAGTTGCCCACCGGTGTGGTAATGGGCACCCTCCGCACCCCGGAAGCATCATATTCAGCCGGATAGATAAAGTAAGCTGCCATTTTTTCACAAGTCTGCCCTGCCTCATGGCCACAGCCCATTGCCAAAAACAACAATAAGCAGAATAGGCAACCCAATACGATTCTCTGTTTCATGTGCAAATTTGATAAAATTTATAATTTGGAGTATCCCTACACCCCTTCACAAATCGATTCCAATTTACACAATTTTCTGATTCAGCACCCAAAATCTCCGAAATCCAATCACTCCCCTCTTCTATAATCACCAATCATTAATCCCAAACAAACTGAACAATTGAACATTCAAACAATGAAAATTGATAATTGATAATTGATAATTAAAAAATTGACCCTTCTCTCTTTTCAACAAATCCTAGGCAACTGCTCTCCCTGCAAAAAATTGACAACCCGACTGCCGCCAATCTTGCTTTTCATGACTACTTTGCCGCGATGTTCTGAGGTAATACTGCCGATGGCTGCTGCTTTGGTGCAACTGTTATGGATCTTTAATATGGTCAATGCCTCCTCTGCCCTCTCAGCTTTCACAACAGCTACAAAAACGCCCTCGTTGGCTACGTAGAGGGGATCCAGGCCCAACATTTCACAGGCACCGCTCACCTCTTCTGCCACGGCGATGTCTCCTTGTCGGATGTCGATGCCCAGTCCTGTAATCTCACTTAATTCGTTGAGCACAGAAGCCAGTCCACCGCGGGTAGCGTCACGCAGAAAATGCACATCCTTGCCTAAATAATCGAGTAAGGCAAGTACCGGATTTTTGAGTGAACAGGTGTCACTTTCTACTGTGGTTTCAAACTCCAGTCCTTCGCGAAGACTCATAATGGCCACACCATGGGCTGCGATGGGGCCGCTGAGTAATACCACATCCCCTTCTTCTACCCGCTGGTGACGGATGTCGGTATGTGGATGAACCACACCCACTCCTGTGGTATTGATAAATATTTTATCTCCTTTGCCTTTCTGCACCACTTTGGTATCCCCGGTTACGATCTCTACACCACTGAGGTCGGCGGCTTTTTTAATGGACATCAAAACTTGTTTGAATTCTTCCATAGATAAGCCCTCTTCCAGGATAAAAGATAAGGTAAGGTACCGGGCCGAGGCGCCACACATAGCCAGATCATTGACGGTACCATTGATGGCAAGGTCACCAATATTTCCGCCGGGAAAGAAAATGGGCGAAACTACATAGGAATCGGTGCTGATGGCCAACTTGCCATGCAGGTCAATGATGGCACCATCGTGCTGCTGATCCAGCAAGGGATTTTTTAATACTTCAAATACGCCACTGTTTAGCAATTTGTGGGTAAGGATTCCCCCACTGCCATGGCCCAGGTTGATGTGGTCAAAATCAAATTGGGGTACCGGACATTCAAGATTCATTTTCATTGTACTTCGATTTTGGCATTGTTCCACGCTGAAGAATAGTGATAGTAGGCAGCACAGGCTCCTTCGCTGCTCACCATAGGAGCACCCAGGGGATGTTCAGGTTTGCATCTCACCCCGAAATTGGGACAGTCCATTGGTTTTTTCAATCCTTTCATAATGGCTCCGCTGATACAATCCTTGTCTTCATCAACTGTGTCTAAATTCAAATCAAATTTTACCCGTGCATTAAATCGTTTGTATCTGTCCCTCACCTCAAAGCCACTCATCGGAATGGGTCCTATGCCCCTCCATACTTTATCAGAAACTTCAAATACATCTTTTAAGGTCTGTCGCGCTACCAGATTACCCTCCTGCTGAACACTGCGTACGTACTGGTTTTCTACCTCGTACCTACCCTCCTCCAACTGTGTTACCGTCATGAGTATGCCTTGCAATAAATCAATGGGCTCAAAACCGGTAACCACGATCGGACATTTATATTTTTCTGCAATGGGGTAATATTCATCCAAACCCATAATGGTACAAACGTGACCTGCAGCCAAAAAACCATCGATTTTATTTTCGGGATCCGACAGAATGGCTTCCATGGCAGGTGGCACCAACACATGGGATGCCAGGATACTAAAGTTCTCTGCGTTTACCTTATCCGCGTGTACAACTGCCAGCGCATTGGCAGGAGCAGTGGTTTCAAAACCTACGGCAAAAAACACAACCTGTTTTTCAGGATTAGCCAGGGCAAGTTGTACTGCTTCTAAGGGTGAATAGAGTATGCGTACATCGGCACCTTTGGCCTTAACTTCCAGCAGGCTCAGATGACTGCCCGGTACACGTAGCATATCTCCGTAGGAACACAAAATCACATCTTGTCGCAAAGCAAGGTGGATGGCTTCATCAATGACACCCAGACTCGTAACACATACCGGACAGCCGGGACCATGGACCAGGGTGATTTCTTTCGGTAACAAATCTACTATCCCATTTTTCACAAGGCTGTGTGTCTGTCCGCCACAGATCTCCATCAAAGTCCAGGGCTTGCTTACTTTTTTATGTATCTCCTGCATCAACACATCAAAAAGATGCGGATCGCGGTATTCATCTAAGTGTTTCATCTTTATATCATTATCGTGGAATATAAATAAACATGACTAATCAGTGCCTTCCAGTTGTTCTGTTACTTCTCCCATCTGCAACAAATAATCAAAGGTACGCCGAGCCTCTTCTTCATCCACCACGCTGATGGCAACGCCTACGTGAACCATGACGTAATCGCCAATCTTTGCCTCTGGTGTCATATACAGATTTACTTCTTTGCAAATTCCACCAAAAGAAGCTTTGGCGGTCCGAAAAGTGTCATCGAGTTGGGCGGTGATCTCCAGGATCTTGCCGGGAATGGCTAAGCACATGTGACAGTTGTTTTAATGTTTGAATGTTTGATTTTACTATTATGCAGATGAAACAAGGCAAGCTGGCCCACAGCCACGTTTTCATCATTGGGGCTAAATTGGTTGTGGAGGTAAATCTGATGTTGTCCCCGGCTCAATTCAAATAGCGCATCAACCAAAAAGGCATTTTGAAAGACGCCTCCACTCAAGGCCATTTGTGCACAGTTGTAGTGTCTTGACTGTTGTACAATCAGATTAGCCAGGCTGTACCAGAATTTTTTGGACATCTCATGTGGATCACAACCACATTGAAATTCATGGATCCACTGAACAAGTGCCGGAGTATAATCAATGCCCTTATCCGTCAATCCAAATTGGTAAAAGTCGTTGGGTTGACCCTTTGCTGCCCGCCAGGCCAGCGCTTCCAATTTCATGGCAGCTTCTCCTTCATAAGTCTGAATATCACACAATCCGAGCAGTGACGCAAAGCCATCTATAAGTCGACCCATTGAAGAGGTGTGCAATGGGCTGTTATTAACTAATCGCATATAGTATTGAAACTCCTCTGCCGAAAATAGTTGTTGAACTATTTCTTTTGCGACCGGAATACCTCCTGCCAATGCCAATGCGCTCAGGCGGGGTTCCCTGCTCATCTTATCTCCTGCCAATTGGGGGAAATATTGCAAAGAAGTGAGCCTGGTAATATCGCCATTATTGAATAAAAAGGTTTCGCCACCCCATATCTGGCCATCGTCGCCATATCCGGTACCATCCCATACGTAACCCAGAACAGGTTCCCTACTTTCCAACAAATGGTTTTCTGCCAGGACTGAAGCGAAATGGGCTTTATGGTGCTGAAACAAATGAAGTTTCACTTTTTTTTCCCGGGCTATGGCCGCTCCCATCAAAGTGCTGTGGTAGTTGGGATGAGCATCTGTAAGCACATGCTCTATATCAGGAGCAGTAAGACCCAGGATATGTTTCAAAACCTTATCCACCTGGACCAGGCTTTCATATGAACCCAGTTTGCCCAAATACTGACTTACATTCAGGTTTTTTCCGAAATGAACAGCAAAACTGTTTTTCATATCAGCCCCCATTGCAAGAATACCTTCCTGAGCTGAAGGCAAAAGTTCAGTCACTACTGCAGGGGCAAATCCCCTGCTGCGTCTGATCATGATGGTCTTCCCTTTTGTGGAAACTCTCAGTACACTATCATCCTGAGGCACTACAATCTCGCGGTCATTGATCAGAAAGTAGTCTGCTATGTCACCGAGCTTTTCAATCGCCGAATCATCGTTGTATTCGATCGGACAGCCACTGACATTGGCACTTGTAGCCACCAGCGGTTTACCAAAACCGGTACCAATCAATTCCAGCAGGGGACTATAAGGCAGCATCACTCCCTGATGAGCCAACGATGGCGCTACTTTATCCACAGCTATGCCACTCACAGGCTGATCTTTTATTCTACCCAACACAATAGGAGCTGCCGGAGATTGCATCCATTCTATTTCCTTTTGACTCAATAAAACATCGCCAAGAACGGCATTCAAATCGGGATACAATAAGGCAAGCGGTTTGGCAGGTCTGTGTTTGCGTTCTCGCAATTTTTCTAAAACACCAGGTGATGTAGCGTCACAAAGAAGGAGGTAGCCGCCTATTCCTTTTACAGCAACGATGGCGCCATTGCGCAACTTATCCATCGCATCTGCAATAATGGCAGCCTGATCGGTAGAAATCACTTGCCCCTTTGCATCCAGCCAGGACATTTTTACCCCGCAATCGGGGCATGAATTGGTTTGACTGTAAAAACGTATATCATCACTTCGATTGTATTCCCGATTACAAGATGGACACATCGTCAGGTACTGCATGGCAGTATTTTCTCTTTCGTAGGGAAGTTTCCTGAGGATGGAATAACGGGGTCCGCAATTCAAGCAAGTAGTAAAGGCATAGCCAAAGCGGTGGTTGGCAGGATCGTGAATGGCTTGTCTGCAATCGGCGCACAGCGCCAGATCGGGGGTGATCCACATATTAAACTGAGTATGAGCATCCTCCCGGGCTATAGAAAATCCCTCGAAATCTCTGAATGGTTGTTCTTCGGTAACAATGCTGGAAATGATAGACATCTCCGGTTTGCATTCATTCAGTTTGCGCAGAAACGATTCCAGCTCCCGGTTGTCTGCATTGAGGTAAATGTGTACACCATCCGCAGTATTGGAAACGGAACCTGAGAGATGCATCTCCGTGGCAATGCGATACACGGCTGGACGAAAGCCCACACCCTGAACCCTGCCGCTAATATGTATATGGAGGGTTTTCATTTCTCTGATGTCGTCAGACCTCGGCGGTCTGTTGTTGTTTCACTTTGAGCCAATCGTACCATTGATGCATACCTTCGCCGGTAAGACTGCTTACTTCTATGATTTCGAGATTCGGATTTACCCTGCGCGCATTTTCTTTAGCTTTTTCAATACTGAAAGGTACATAGGGTAAAAGATCAATTTTATTAATCACACAAAGGTGAGAAGAATAAAACATATCAGGATATTTCAAGGGTTTATCATCACCCTCTGTAACACTCATCACAACAACGCGGTATTTCTCACCCAGATCAAACATGGCCGGACAAACTAAGTTTCCTACGTTTTCAATAAACAGGATGGATTCTGAAACGGGTTTCAGTCCTTGTAATGCATGATAAACCATATGGGCATCCAAATGACAGCCTTTACCGGTGTTAATCTGGGTAACCTTAGTGCCGGTGGCATGGATGCGGTCTGCATCATTGGTCGTCTGCTGATCGCCTTCAATGACAGCAAAGGGAATGGTATCTTTGAGATCGGTCAGGGTCTTTTCCAATAAGGAAGTCTTACCTGAGCCGGGGGAACTCACAAGATTCAAGCATAGGATTTCTTTGGCATCAAAATAACCTCGGTTACGTTCTGCCAAAAGATTGTTTTGGTGTAGAATGTCTTTTTCTACATCAATGATCTTACTGGAATCTATGTGCTCGTGATCGTGGGAATGGCCGCCTCCGCAGCCGCAGCTTACACACATATTTGTAATATTTATGGTTTTATCAATCCAGGAGCAGAGACTTTACCCTGAGTTCCTTTCCTGATGTAATATCTTTAAAATAACTATGGCACGAAGGACAGATGTCATAAATCTGTTGCATCGGAAATTCGCAGCCACAGTCCAGGCATTTACCCATGCCTGGGGGTCTTATGATTTCGAGTTTGGAAGCATCCAACACAGTGCCTTTGATGGCCTGCTGCCAGGCGAAATCAAAGGAAGCCAACTCTACTCCACTGAGTTCTCCAATAACCAGTTCAATGCCATTGAACTTGCTGACTCCGGCTTTGAGCGCCTCTTTGTCAGCTATTTCAACGATGCCCATAGCTATGGATAACTCGTGCATGATTTAGGCGTTGGTCGTTTTTGATTTTGGACGATAAACAAAAGCAAGCACCAATGAAATTACGATGGCTATTGAAAGCACAGCATGCTCAGGCTGCGTAAAATAGTGAATCACACTCCAACCATCATGTGAATGATCCCCATGGCCCGGATGGGCACTGGCTAAGCCGGGCAAAGACACAATGATCAACATCAAGGCTGCTTTCAGAAAATTGAATATTCCTTTCATGTTTATTTAGATTGATTAAAAATGAGAGTATCAAATAGTATTAAAAAACCATGCAACGAAAGTATATAGCATGGCTTTCCCTCGATATGACCCAAATCATATTCTGCACTGATCATAATCAACAGAATCCGGTAAACCTGTTTCTAATTTTCCGAAGTTTTTTAACCTTCAAATCAAAAGGCCAATGTCAAAACACAAGTTATCCGAGGAAAAGTGGTTTGAACAACCCACTTATTACGATGAGATCCGCTTCAAAGGATATACCCGACGGGATTTTATGAAATTCGCCAGCATGATGGCAGCATTTATAGGCTTGGAATCTTCGGCCATTGGCCAGGTAGCAAAAGCGATGGAAACCAAGCCCAGGCTACCGGTTATTTGGCTTCACTTTCAGGAATGCACCTGCTGCAGCGAGAGTTTCATCCGTTCTTCCCATCCTATCGTAGCAGATATCTTACTGGATAAAATTTCTCTCGACTATTCAGAGACATTGATGGCAGCATCGGGTACACAAGCGGAAGCTGCCCTAAAAAATACACTTGAAAAATACAAAGGCCAATATATATTGTGCATCGAAGGCAGTGTGCCTACCGGTGCCGACGGTGTATATTGTATGATTGGAGGTAAAACTTCTATGCAGATTCTGGAAGAAGTTTCTGAAAATGCAGCAGCAGTTATTGCGTGGGGTAGTTGCGCCAGCAATGGTTGCGTACAATCCGCCAAACCGAACCCAACATCGGCAACTCCAATACACAAACTGGTTAAAGGCAAACCTGTGATCAAAGTTCCCGGCTGTCCGCCTATCGGAGAAGTAATGGCCGGTGTCATCGTACACTACCTTACCTTCGGAACCATTCCTGAACTCGACAGATTGGGCAGACCTAAGGCATTTTACAGCAAACGCGTTCACGATACCTGCTACAGACGTCCATTTTACGATGCCGGCCTATTTGTGGAAAGTTTCGATGACGAAAATGCTAAAAAAGGATATTGTCTGTACAAAGTGGGTTGTAAAGGACCAACAACTTATAACGCTTGTGGCGTGATGAAGTGGAACGCCGGTACCAGCTACCCCATCCAGTCCGGTCACCCCTGCATTGGTTGCAGCGAAGAAAACTACTGGGACAATGGCAGATTGTATCAAAGAGCATCCTCATTTGCCGGCTTTGGTATTGAGTCAGATGCAGACACCCTGGGCAAATATGCATTGGGCGCCACAGGGGTAGCTTTGGCAGGACACGCCATTCTAACCAACATTAATAAAAGAAAAGACATCAACACCCTTACTGCTGAAGGCGAAGCCGGTGATGTAGATGTAATTGAATAAACCATAAAAACCAGGTATAATGGGAAAAAGAATAGTTGTCGATCCTATCACCCGTATCGAGGGTCACTTGAGGATTGAAGCCGATATTGAAAATGGTAAAATCAAAGACGCCTACAGCTCGGGAACGATGGTGCGTCTGATCGAAGAAATATTAAAGGGACGCGATCCACGCGATGCCTGGGCCTATGTAGGTCGGGTTTGCGGAGTATGCACATCCACCCACTCACTCACTTCTGTGCGTACCGTTGAAGATGCTTTAAAGATCAATATACCCGCCAATGCAGAACTGGTGAGAAACATCATGCACTGTACCTTGTATATGCACGACCACGTGGTACACTTTTACCACCTGCATGCCATGGACTGGGTAGATGTAGTGAATGCATTGAAGGCCGACCCTAAAAAAACATCAGAGCTTGCGCAGAGCCTTTCACATTGGCCCAAGAGTTCACCCGGTTATTTCAGCGACATTCAGGCACGCATTGGCAAGTTTGTAGCCAGCGGTCAGCTCGGCATTTTTGCCAATGGTTACTGGGGACACCCCGCTTACAAATTGCCTGCAGAAGTAAACCTCATTGGCCTGGCGCACTATCTGGAAGCATTAGAATGGCAAAAAGAGATTGTGAAAATTCATGCCATCTTTGGAGGTAAAAATCCACACCCCAATTATTTGGTGGGGGGTATGGCATGCTCTATCGGACTCGATGATGTAAGTGGTATCAATGCAGAGAGACTTGCCATGATAGATCGCTTGCTGGAGGAAGGAAAACAATTTATCGAACAGGTTTATATACCGGATCTGATGGCCATTGCTTCGTTTTACAAAGACTGGGGAGGCATAGGAGGTGGCCTGGGCAACTATCTTGTATACGGTGACCTGCCCACCAAAGGCATCAACGATCCTTCATCATTTAAGTTTCCAGGCGGTGCCATCCTCAACAAAGATATCAGCAAGGTTTACGACGTTGACCTGAAAAAAGATGACGAAATTCAGGAATTTATCAAACATTCATGGTATGACTACAGCGGTGGTGATGAGCAAGGCCTTCACCCTTGGAAAGGCGAAAGCAAGATCAATTATACAGGTCCAAAACCCCCGTTCGAGCACCTTGATGTAAAGGATAAGTACTCATACCTTAAGACGCCACGATGGAATGGCAATGCCATGGAAGTAGGTCCACTGGCACGCGTACTGGTTGGATATGCCAAAGGTATTGAAGAATACCGTGCCGTTGTGGATAAGGCCCTTACAGACCTGAATGTGCCTGTAACCGCTCTATTCTCAACGCTGGGAAGAACTGCAGCCCGCGGTTTTGAATGTGCCCTGACCGCACAGTGGGGCAGAGAATTTTTCGACCAACTGATCAGCAACATTAAAAACGGAGATACACGAATGGCAGACACTAGTCTGTTCAATCCGGAAACCTGGCCTAAAACAGCTTTTGGAGTAGGTTTTGCAGAAGCGCCCAGAGGGGCACTGGCACACTGGATCAACATCGAGGATCAGAAAATTGCCAACTATCAATTGGTAGTACCTACCACCTGGAATGCATCTCCAAGGGACACCAAAGGACAGATGTCGGCTTATGAATCATCGCTGATAGATACACCGGTGGCCGATGAAACACAACCACTGGAGATCATCAGAACCATCCACAGCTTCGACCCTTGTATGGCATGCAGTGTACACCTATACGATGAAGAAGGTACAACGGTCAGCCGTGTAAACGTAGTAGGTGATTAACCTTAAAAATGTAAAACAATGGCAGAAAAACTATTAAGGGTACACCGGCTCAGGCGCATTTACGTTTGGGAACTACCCGTAAGAATATACCACTGGATCAATGTACTGGTTTTGCTGGTACTGGTGGTTACCGGATTTTACATAGGCAACCCGTTGGCTTTGATGAGTGGCAAAGAAGCATCTGAAGTATACACAATGGGTTGGTTCAGGTTCCTTCACTTTGCAGCCGCATATATCTTCTTTTTCAACTTTGTGTTCAGAATCTACTGGGGTTTTGTGGGCAATAAATACGCCAACTGGAAACAATTTATTCCCACATCCAAAGCATTCTGGAAAGAATTAAAGACGGTATTGAAAATAGATATATTACAGATGAAAGGAGACAAAGAAGAGAGAGAACACCTGAGTATAGGTCACAATGCGCTTGCCGGTCTGACCTACTTTGGTACCTTCCTCGCCTTCCTGCTCCAATGTCTTACCGGCTTTGGTCTCTATGCATCAATGGCATCATGGTGGTTTCCCAAGCTGTTTACCTGGGTGCCTTTCCTTCTGGGTGGAGATATTCTCACCAGACAGATTCACCACTGGACCATGTGGTTCTTTATTCTTTTTGCTGTCATCCATGTATACCTGGTATTTTACCACGACTACGTAGAAGGCAGGGGAGAAATCAGCAGCATGGGAGGCGGCTGGAAATTTATTGAAGAAGACTTTTTCAAAAAGAATAAGTCACACACACCCAATCCGGAATCATGATCAATCCCAACAACAAGCCTGTACTCCTGCTCGGCATCGGCAACATACTCATGGGCGATGAAGGTGTAGGCGTACATGCCATCGAGCGGGCAGAAACCTTTGATATCCCCGAATGGATGGATATCCTAGACGGAGGTACCGGAGGTTTTCACCTGCTCGAATATTTCGAAAAATACAGGCATGTGGTCATGATCGACGCTACCCTCGATGATAAAACCACAGGTAGCTGGCGAAAAATCACTCCCAGGTATGCAAACGACTTCCCACGAGCCATGAGTACCCACGACATTGGCCTTAAGGATCTGGTAAGCGCCTTGCATCTATCGGGTCGCCTGCCGGAAATCACGTTATACGTGATCAGTATAGAGAGTATTCAACAGCAGGGTATTTATCTCACGGATAACGTAAATAAAGGAATGGAAGAAGTATTGCAAGATATTTTGGCAACTGTGCATGAACCTCTTGCAATGGTGTAAAGTTCTAAAACACAAATAATGTAATGACTTCTTGTTTTGAGCAGGAAGTTATAATGAGTGAAGGCTTCAAATCTCCTTCTGAAAAGGCAGGATTGGAAGCCTTTCCTTTTTAAAAAGCTCCTATTATTAAACTTCAGTTTTTTTCTTACCATTGAAGAAATCCCTCAAGAGTGTAAAAAAGTATTAAAAAGCCGGTGTAGTAGGCAGTGAAGCTAGTCCAATTGTCAATTTGACAGTATATTGCATTAAAGTGCAAATTTTGAGGCTTCAATTCATCATTTATTTCATAGTTGGATGTTTCTTTGAGTCAACGCTCAATGGTCAGTCCTTTGAGACTCGATTTGAATACTTGAGTGATGATCAAGGACTTCCTCAAAATCATGTGTTTAGTGTATCACAGGACAGTGATGGGTTTATTTGGTTTTGCACCATGGGTGGATTAGCCAAGTACGATGGCTTTCAATTCACCAATTTCACATTTGACGAGCAGGATTCAACCACCGTTTCAGCCTCCTACATTGACCAGATTCTGGAAGACAGCAAGCACAGATTTTGGGTGGGGACCTTGAATGGTTTTAACCAAATGGATCGCAAAACAGGCAAATTCAAGAGGTATTTGCACAATGATAATGATGCCAACAGCCTGGGTCACAATAAAACCAAAGGACTGGCAGAAAGAAAGGATGGGAAAATATGGATCGTACACAATGATGGCATAGATTGTTTTGATCCTCAAACAGAAAAATTTGTCCACTATTTACATGATGATTTTGAAATCAGCAGACATTCCGGACATGTTTTTATTGACCGCAAAAACAGAATTTGGGTAATAGGTACCAAAGGCGTTTTTTGGGTAAATGAATCCAGACAAAGCCTTGAATATATAGGGCAACCTGCCGTTAAATCTGAAATACCTTTGGAAGGAAGAAAGTTTTATGAAGATTCTCAAGGCAATTTGTGGGTGGGCTTCAACAGGTGTTTGTCACTATTCGATACTGAGAGCCGAAGTTTTACCTTACCTCCCATTGGAAAAAACGGGCTCGATGTATCCCAAGTACTGGAATACCCGAAAGGAACACTGGCGATTGGCACACACGGGGATGGATTAATCATGTATTCGCTTATAGAAAGAAAAATCATTCAGCAATACAATTATTCTCCCTCAGATCCCGGTGGAATTAGCGGTTCTTCCATTTACAGCATGTATGTTGACAAACAAAACAATCTATGGTTAGGCTTATTTTATGGTGTTAATAAAATAAATCCCGGCAGCGATAGATTTCCATTGATGACACATGCTCCGGGCATACACAACCTGGCCAATTATAGTTTGTTGTTGCACCAGGACAACTATGGTGGCATCTGGAACAACACGATGAAGGGACTCTTTTATATAAAGGACTCCAGTTCACCTTATATTTCAATGTTAAGCCCCCCTCAATTCTCACAGGGCTTTAATAATTTGAAACCCATATTTTCCGACAATCAAAAATTGTATTTCAGCATACTCAACAAGGGTATTTTTGCTTATTCTTTTTCAAAGAAAACCATAGAAGCCATGGCCCCTGATAAAAAGCTGGGGGAATTGGTAGTGCAAAAATTTGAAATACACCCAAAAAAACCTACTGCTCTTTTTATGGGATGTGTGCAGGGACTTTGCATGCTGGATCTTTTATCCGGTGATACAACCTGGCTGCGGCCCAAGCGCATGGATCAAAGACTTTCGGGGAATTATGTGGGGCGATTCTATTCTCCTGATGGAAATCAATTTTATTTTATTAATACAGAAAAACTTTGTGTCTATGACTGGGATAAGAAGACAATGCGATCCGTATCCTCGCCTTATCCCATAAAGGGCACAATTTTTAATATTAAGAAAAACAACAACCAACTGTGGATTGCCAGCACCTATCAAATATACATTTATAATATAAATAATAATACATGGAAAAATGTAGTTCGCAAGGATGACGGATCACGTCTTCCTTCTGCGGGTTTGGAAATAGACAAACAGGGTTACATTTGGAGTATTACTGATTCCGAAATCAGTAGGATTGATCCGAATGGAAAGGTAACACACCACTATCACTCTCCCACAGGATTTACAAATGGAAACAATGCACAAGGCAGGGATGGTACGTTGTTTTTTGGAGGCAATGAAGGGGGTGTGATATTTCATCCTGAACGATACTTCAAAGATACGATTGCACCTAAAATAATATTTACAGGCCTTGAAATTGCCAACAAAGCTGAAGACCTTGGCATACAAAATGAATACGTAAGCACATTCCGCCTGAAGCACAACCAAAAAACATTCTCTCTCAATTACGCTGCTTTGCATTTTATCAACAGAGAAGCCATTCGTTATCACTACAGGCTTCTGGGCTTCGACAAGGACTGGATTTACGGGGGAAGTAAAAGAAGGGTCACCTACACCAATCTCTCACCGGGAACATATACCTTTGAAGCGATTGCCACAACTGAAGATGGAATAAGTTCTAAAATGCCATTAAAAATTACCATCATTATAGAAGCTCCTTTTCACCGAACATGGGCCTTCTATTCTTTGATCGCTTTCCTTATTGCATTGCTTTCTTATCTTTTTTACGATATAAGAAAGAAAGCCGCTGAAGCGGAAAAGAAGAGAGAGCTGGCAGAACAAAATGCCAATTACAAATCTATGTTTATGGCCAATATGAGCCATGAAATACGCACACCCATGAATGCCATTGTTGGCCTGAATCAACTGTTGATGGACACGCCTTTGTCACCCAAACAAATGGAATATGTGAAGGCCATCAATATTTCATGTGAAAATATGCTATGGATAATTAATGACATTCTGGATCAGGCCAAAATTGAAAGCGGTAAATACACCATTGTTCACAAAGATTTCAACCTGATGCAAATGTTGGAACAGATCAGAACTTTATTTGCGGCCAGGGCGGGCGAAAAGGATTTGGTTTTTGATCTGACGATAGATAACGATGTCCCTCTCTTATTGAAAGGAGATCAGGTGCGTTTATTTCAAATTCTTGCCAATCTTCTGGGTAATGCTATTAAGTTCACCAACCAAGGCAAAGTAAATTTACAGGTAGGTATTTACCAGACCTTCTCCAATGGTTGTGAATTGCGATTTGATGTAAGAGATACCGGCATTGGTATACCCAGAGAAAAGCTTGAAGAAATTTTTGATAGCTTTAGCCAGATTCAGGAATTAGAAAATACGGGTAATCAGGGAACCGGACTTGGCTTGTCTATTGTGAAACAGTTGTGCTCTTTGTTGGGTGGTAAAATCAGCGTAGAGTCAACCCACGGTCAGGGATCCAACTTTACTTTAATCCTGCCTTTCGAATTTGCAAGTCAGCATAATATTATCCAGGAGGGCAAGACCAAAGCAAAGACCATGTATGGACTCCATATTTTACTGGTAGAAGATGCCCTTCTAAACCAATTGGTGGCCTCAGAATTGCTTTACAAACACTTTGAAGGCTTAAATCTGGATATTGTTTCCAATGGAGAGGAAGCCTTGAAAAAATGCAGTACTACCCGATATGATGTAGTTTTAATGGATGTTAAAATGCCGGTTATGGATGGCTTAGAGGCAACGCGTCAATTGCGTAAGATGGGATACAGTTTTCCCATACTGGGATTAACTGCTAATGCCATACCCCAACAGCTGGAGGAATGTAAAAAAGCAGGTATGGATGAAAGTACAACCAAACCCATTAAAATAGGGGAATTAGTGGAAAAAATACAAGCCCTGGTAAACCGTGATTGATCTCTCAACGCTTTTTGGTTTATTTGATGATGAAGCTTTAGTAGTTAAGTTCCTTTCATTGTTTCAAAAAGAAGTACCATTGTTATTGGTTCAACTGGAAAATAATATTTTAGAAAAGGAACAGGAAAAAGCCAATATCAATGCACATACTATAAAAAGTCAGCTCAAATATCTTGGGGCCACCGATGCAATAAAACTGGCAGAAAGTCTTGAGCATGCATGTGAACCTGAGGCAGGTTATTCAGTAGAAAAACAGCTGGAAACACTGGAGGCATTGAAAAAAGAAATTACTTTAGTACTGCTGTGCACTCAAAACTGGCTAAAAGGAGCAAAGAATGTCAAGCCTTAACAACCATCTGATAGCCACTGCCATGGATGTTGAGAAAAGAAATCCGCCCATCTTCACCCAAGTAAGTCCTAAGCTTGCTTACATAAACATTTAAACTGCGCTCCCTGAAATTGTGCTCATCATCCCAAATGAGTTTCAATGCCATGTCCCTTTCAATGATACCATCCGCAGCATCACAAAAAAGCTTCAGTAGCTTGGCCTCAATTGCGCTCATTCGTTGAATTCTGACATCATTTTTTAATTCGCGGGTTGAAGCATTAAATTCGTAACCTCCTATTTTATAAATTTGCGCCTCCCCCTTTTTGCGGGAAGGGGCCTCTACCCTTCTCAATATAGCCTGCACCCTCAGATGTAATTCCTGCATACTAAAGGGTTTTGTAATGTAATCATCCGCTCCCAATTCCAATCCCTGTATTCTCTTTTCCTTTTCAATCTCTCCGGTGAGAAATAAAAATGGGATCTCTGGCTGAAGCAATTTCATTTCTGATGCCAATTCAAATCCTGTTTTTAACGGCATACGCACATCCAGGATACAAAGACCATAGGATTGCTTTTTAAATGATTCAAGACCTTCAAATGCATTGTGGAAGAGGTCACAACTAAAACCCTTGGCCTCAAGGTATTCTTTCACCAATGGACTCAGGGTGCGATCGTCGTCAACCATTAAAATTCTTGTCATAAGCAGAGGCTGTTGAAATACAAAAATAATCAAAGACCCGTGTTTTAATACTTTTTTACACTTTTTACCTTTTACTAACACATTTCCTGCATCAGCCTTTGCCAACTTTGCCTTGCAATTAACTACAAACATCAACTGTCATGCGATTACAAACAATTTTTAAGTTGGGACTGATTTCCTTACTGTTGCTGCCCACTTTGTTGGTTAGCCAAAACATTAATGTAAGCCTGATATTTCCCCCTCCTGCACCCAGTTCTGTAGAAGCACTTGTAAAACTCAACGGACAAGCCATTGTTACCTTGTCGAATGCAGGTGCACAAAGCCAGAGCCTGAAATTACTGGTAAGCCTGGATGGAAACAACGGTGTAAAAGCCAATATGACCAATGACTATGTTCCCTCCACCATCATCACCCTCGGTGCCGGAGAGAGCAAGGTTTTAACAGGATCCATGTTAAATGCCCATTATGCCAATCTGACTGAAAATCACCTTCAATACAGTGGTGTTACCAAAAATACCATTCTACAAACTGAAAAACTTCCGGAAGGCGTCTATACTATTTGCGTGAAAGCTTACGATTACAATACCGGTGTATTGTTATCCTCTTCCTTTGGGGGATGCACCACCATCATGGTCTCTCAATACGACCCTCCGATGATTTTGCTTCCAACGCACAATGGCACTGTCCATGCGTCACAACCCTCCTTCACCACCATGAGTTGGACTCCCTCAGGCATTCCCGGAACAACCCGATATAAAATGGAATTGGTAGACATGGATCTCAATCACCTGCTCAATCCCAACGAAGCATTCGACAATCCGGCCATTATCCTGCATTTTAAAAAGGATAATTTAATTACCACCAATTTCGTTTACGATGCCTCGCTGCCCAAGTTGACCCCCGGACATCACTATGCCATGCGCGTCACAGCCTATGATCCACAGAACAAACTGAATTACAAAAACAAAGGAAAAAGCCCTGTCATTTCTTTTCTTTATAAATTTCCTGAGATCAACAACAATCCTCCTAAGAACAATGGACTGGAGCCCGGGATTTTTGATGTTAAAAACAATAACCAGAATGTATATAGCCTGGCTTCCTGTCAGCAAAATATCAACATTGCCGACAACGTAGCAATAGCCGGCAATGGCATTATAAAAAAATACGATGTTATAACCATCGGTCAGTTTAAACTTAAATTGACAGAAGTCAACTGGAACAACACAACGCTGTCAGGTAAAGGAAAAATCATACAATCCTGGTTCAAAGTACCTATACTGGTAGAATTTACCGATCTGAAAATCAATAAAAATAAAATTGTAATTGACGGCAGCGCTATTGGCAGAAATGACAACAATGTGCCTTCAGACTGGATCAATGATCTGGGCAACATCTCCTTTGGAGGGCCCCAGATCGAAGCTTTATTCAACAAACTTTTGGGCAGCCCGCAAAGAGTAATGACCTGGCCTTATGAAAACATGGATAGCATTGGACTCGGCATGCCCATAGGCATAAAAAGAAATTTTGGAGGAGCCGACCAGACAATAGCTATCGTTGGTATGGTGTTTTCTGCCAAGGGTGCAGGTTTAAATGCGGTTTCACAGGTCAAAATGCCTGCTTACAATCAGAAAATCTCTGTAGCAGCCTCCGGAGTTTGCATCGATGAAAAGGGCTTTACCAAAGAAGCTTTATTGTATTTGATCGAAGAACTGACCCTCAATCAAAACGGCAATCTTAAACTCAAATTATTCGAAGGAGAACCGGGCAATCTCCAAAAAGGGACCTACCTCAAAATGGATACCAAAGGGTTCGCCGGCATGCAGTTGGATGGAAAATTTGTAATTGACAGCAAGGTTGCCAAACCTGTAGACCCCCAACTTTCTTCAGTGGATGCGGCGTTTAAGATTACCGTTGAGAACCCATCAAATTTTATTCTCAACAACATCAGTGTTACCCCTTTCACCCTGGTGAAATTGCCGGAATTCCAAATGACAGTTTCCGGTCTTTCTATTGATCATTCAGACCTCCAAAATCCTGATGGCATTACCTTTCCATCACCGGGATACAATGATAAAGGCAATCTATGGCAAGGCTTTTACCTTAAAAATATTACTGTCAAAATTCCATCCAAGTTTCACAACAATCAAACCATAAGCTGCCAGCATTTTGTCATTGACCAGGCAGGTTTCAGCGGAATGGTGGACGTGCCGGTGGTTTTTGATAAGAACAAAGGAGAAATGGGAGAGAAAAAGTGGAAATACTCCATGAAAGGTCTTTACATCAAGATCATTAAAAATCAATTCAATGAAGGCAAATTCAACGGGGAAATCAGGGTGCCTGTAACTTCAAAAGATTTGTATCTGACGTATCACGCCAGCATGAGCCTGAATGCCAATAATAAACTACTATATAATCTTACCCTTACCAATCAAAATGACATAACCTTCCCTGCTATATTTGCCAAGGGCAGCATCAATCCGGATACTGAATTGCAACTGAAAGACGACGGCAATGGTTTCGATCCCGAACTGCATCTTTATGCGACCCTTACATTTAACCGAACCTACAGCTACGAAATCCAGGGTTTCAATTTCGATATTTCAGATGTAGAGGTGCAAGACCTGATTATTTCTAAAGATGGTGTTGCCATGGGACCCAATGGTGGGTTTTCGCACAGTTATGAATCCGACCAGCGAAGCCTGAACGGCTTTGACATAAGCATAGATACGTTCTATTTCAAAAAGAAAAACCAAATGTATGTGGGCTTTTCCATTTCGTTGGTAGGTGAAGACAATGCAGTGGGGGGGAATGCAGGATTAACTGTCAACACCTCCTATCAACCCGACCACATGATGACAGGAGCCATACAATTGCAGGAAATAGGCATCCATGGAGATATTTCCGTAGCAACCATTGATGGCAAAATTGTCATCATGGAAGATGATCCCATCTATGGTGATGGCTTCAAAGGAAGTGTTTCCGTAAAATTAAATCTTGGAGAAAAGGGTAGCTCAATTGGAGGGTCAGTGAACATCATCTTTGGCAAAATGCCTGCCCTTAACAATGTAGATCCCTACCGTTATTTCTTCTTTAAAGGTGAAATGTTTGCAGGTAACGGTATACCCCTTACTGCCTCTTTGAGAATGTATGGCTTGATGGGTGGCATCTATTACAATATGACCCAGGATGACCCATGGGTAGATCCGGTACCCTATAAAGAATCCAATGCCGATTCCAAATTTGGTTTGTTGGCCGGAGTAGATATTGGCCTTGTTGCCAAACGCGCTTTCCATGCCAAACCTCAATTTAAAGTGCAATTCGGAACACAGTCAGGACTTGACATCATACAGATATTTGGTGATGCCTATGCCTTTACAGAGTGGCAGCCCACCTTCATTCCTTACGATGAAAGTACTACCCCTATTCACATCAGCATGAATGCCAAATTGGACTTTAAGAAAAAAGTATTCGATTTTGATAGTGGAATTTTTATAAAATACCCGGTAGCTCATCCGCTGATTGAAGCTGAGGGCAGCATCAAAATGCATGTTGCCGGGTCAAAAAAATGGTATATAAAAATTGGTGAACCCGGACCTTCCACCAATATTGGGGTAAAACTCACTTTCCTGCCTGTTAAGAAAAAACATTATTTTATGGCAGGGTACAATTTACCGGGCATGCCTCCTATACCCCAGGAAATCCAGGAAAAACTGGACAAACCCTATATTGGAGACCGTACCGATGTATCAGATGGAGAAAACGAAAATTTGCGATTTGCTTTGGGCAGTTTAATGGATTTCAGTACAGGTGATTTGAGTGCCTGGATTTTTTACGCCAACTTCGCCGCCATCATGGGTTATGATGTAGCCATGAGCAACGGCTGGGGAGATTGTGGTTTCAACAGCTGGTACATCGAAGGCAGGGCCTATGCCATGCTTTCTGCAGAAGTAGGCATCAAAGCTAAAATTTTCAAAAAAGAAAGAAAATTCAAAGTCGCCTCACTGACAGCCGGAATCATAGCAGATGCAGCTTTGCCCAATCCCACCTGGTTCCATGGCACTGTATTCGGAGAAGCTACCTTCCTTGGCATCATTAAAGGAAAATTTACCTTTGAAGTGGATTATGGTACTAAATGCAGCTACAATCCAAACCCTAAAAATACAGATGCCCTCGAAGGGTTGAAGTATGTACAGGACATTAGTCCAAAGGGCAATAATGTAAAAGTATTCACCGATCCTGAAATTTCACTTTTGTTCAGCAGCAAAGAAAATAAAATTTATACATTACAGGAATACGAAAACGACAAACTCATAGAACGCAAATTCCGCTTCCCGGTCAAACAGGCAGTCGTAAAAATTGATGATGCTTCCAGCAAAGAAAATGGCAAAATACTAGCTAAATGGGGCGACAATGCTTCATACGAAGGGTATTGGAAAACGAATAATACAGGTGATATTTTAAGTTACTATTCCAAAAAAGCATTACCTCCAAAAACCAAGATCCGTGTAATTGCCGAAGTTGAAGTTTGGGAAAATATAGGTGGCAATTTTAAATCCATCGAGGCGAATGGAACTAAAAAAGAATTGGTCTTTACAACCACTGAGGACCCTGACAAAATTGTGGATGAAAACATCGAAGAACTCTATCCGGCCAACGGTCAAAGATATTACCTTCAGAATGATCGGTTCCAAAAGGGGTACATTCAACTGAAAGATGATCAGGACAATATTTTTGTATCCAATGGCCCTGCCATGATGGCGCCAACATTCAAAGTAAAGTTGATACCGGTCGGAGGAGGACAGGTGTTGGAAGGCAAATTTGAGGGATATCAAAACAATCGAGTATCCTTTTCACATCCCAAACTAGCCAACAACAAAACCTATGTATTGCAACTTATCAAAGTCAATTTGGGTGGTACATTTACCAATAACGAAAACACAGAAAAGAAAGAACTTCAATTCACAGCTGCAGAATTCAAAACCAATTTAACACAGGAACAAAAATTATTGAATGAATTAAAAACATCCATCAAAGAAAAAGAAATTTATAAGTTTATCTTCAGGACATCTATGTACAACAGCCTGAACGACAAATTGTCTAAAATCAATGAAGGAACAGGTCAGCTGCAGTGGATTGGTCAAAATGCCACCGCCATCAAAGCTACTTTTTCCGGTGGAATGGAAGCTTTTGATGCAGCCGATGTTGCACAATTGCATCCAGAGTGGTATCTGGGTCAAACAACCGGTGGTCCCGCCATTCCGGTAACTGACAAAGGAAAGACTTTTGCCGTAAATTATCAATACGAAAAGATAATCAAGCCGTGGAATGAAATTTTAATCCCGGAAGCTTACCCTAATCTGCAACCTCTAAAAATAAACTACAATGCCTATATTTTGAATGCACAGCCCCTGATCAGTCAACAGGAAATTAATGCGATGCTAAAACAGCCTGCTAATCCGGGCTTCAACATAGCCTCTCCACCTGCTGTGGTAAGTCAGGAAATCATGATGACAGATTGTGGCATAGCACACATGCAATACAACCAGTTCATGGCTAAAATGCTGGACCCTGAAACCAAGGGAAAAGCTGCCCTAAACAATATTATGGGCAAACCCAAACTTTATACCTTTTTCATGAGCTTTATGTTTGATGCTGATTTCCGCAATGCATTTAAACCACCGGTAAAAGGAAGCTACCATTTAGTCCTTCACCGGGATCCGGCTTACCACTACCGTAAAACCTGGAAATTGTAAAATAAAAGCCGTCTGATTGATTTCAGACGGCTTTTTAATTTGCAGAACAAATGCATTCCGGGCGTCCTATTTGACTATTATTTAAATCACGGGATTGAATAAAACAGTGACTGGGTTTCCAATTTAATACTTTTTTACACTTTTTATTTTTTGCTTACATGTTTACTCGTGCTTTGAGACGCAATTTTGTCTCATCAAATACTACAGACTATGAGACGGCAATTTAATTTCATGACCTTATTGTTGGGGTTGTTGACAGCCGGAACACTTCCGGCCCAAAATCAACCATCCAACGTACACTTGATATCAAGGGTACAAAAAAATGAGATCAAACTAAGATGGGCTCCTACCGATGCGGAAACCTGGAGGGAGAGCACTGTAAAAGGTTATTATTTATTGAGAGCTACAGTGCCCACCGATACACTGAGTCTGGCATCCTATGCGTATGATACACTGGTAAACATGATCTTACCTCTTCCTTCTGCCCAGTGGGAAAAGTTGGTAGATGAAGATATCCATTGCGCGGCAGCCTGGACCTCGTTATATGAAAAAAAACCAGCATCATCCGGAGACTTGATCCAACAAATTAAACAACAGGAAGACATTCTCAATAAGGCTTATTTTGTGGCCATGCTGGCAGCCGATCAATCCCAAAAAGCTGCCCATGCCATGGGTTTACAATTTACAGACAAAACCGCAGTAAACGGAAAACAATACATTTATAAAGTGGGAATCCATGGGCTAAAAAATGACTACTCCACAACATATGCAGATACGAAAACCATTTTCAATCTTGTAAGTCCCCTTCCACCGGTATCTATCAGTAAAGAAAAATCTGTTACCATCAAATGGAACCCTTCTGCGGATCAATGGGGTTATACTACCTACCATGTAGAAAGATCAGAGTCTCTTGAAGGTCCCTATACGCGTCTTACAAGTACTCCCTTCTTACATTTGCAAAATCCCAATGGGAACAGTTCTGAGTATAGTTATTTTACAGATACAATTGGCGTCAATTATAAAGTTTTTTATTACAGATTGGTAGGCATTGATCCTTTTGGCGAAGAAAGTATACCGTCATTAGCCGTAGCAGAGATGGGCAGGGACCTCACCCCACCTCCTAGCCCTGAACATTTAACTGCTACTACCATTGAAAACAAAATGGTTAAACTGGAATGGTCACAACCTCCTTGCCAGGACATCAAAGGATATCAAATAAGCAGAGCAGAAGATTTTGAAGCCACTTTTACTCCTCTTCATGCAGATCTATTACCCTTCAATACCCTGGAGTTTATTGACTCAACAGCGAATCCGGCACTCAACAACTATTACCTTGTGAGTGTAGTGGATACCGCAGGCAATGTAAACCACTCTGAGAGCAGTTATGCATTCTTCAAAGACAACACGCCACCTCCAACTCCTACCCTGCTTACAGGAAGCATCGACAGCACCGGTCTGGTCACCTTGAAATGGAATAAAGTGGCGGATCCAGCATTGATTGGTTACAGGGTTTACTACTCCAACAGCCCTAACCATACCTTTATTATGCGCAGTGGGGACCTCATTACAGACACCTTTTATCAGGAAAAATTATTTTTAAATACCTTGAGTGAGAGAATCCTCTACAAAGTAGCTGCCGTAGATATAGGTTATGGCCATTCTCTGCCCACGGCAGCTCTGGAACTTAAGAAACCGGATAAAATCAAACCTGCTTCGGGCTGCTTCAAAAGTGTAGAAGTGTTCGACCAAAGTGCTATGCTCACCTGGGCCCCCGGCTCCTCCTCAGATATGGTCTTACAAGAACTTTGGAGAGTAAACGACTTACTTCAAAAAACAAAAATGGCCAGCTTCGATACTGCTACTACCACATATACCGACACTACGCTTGCAGAAGGACAAAGCTACACCTACTATTTGCGCAGCCGGGATGATGATGGTCTGTATTCCGACTTTTCCACTCCGGTAAGTGTACAAAGTTCACCAAAGGAATTGGCAGCCGTAAATGATCTGCAGGCAATCTGGAATGAAGAAAGTAAAAGCATCTCCTTAAAATGGTCATGCCCGACGCAGAATGTTCAATTTATCATTTACAGATCCATAGGTGATGGAGCTCTTATCACTTACGACAACGCAGGTACAACAGAGTTTACCGATAATTATGTATCAGAGAGTACAAAATACAGATATGCCGTGGTGGTCATGGATGAAAACGGAAGGCAGTCTGGTCTATCTGCTATCACCGAAGTAATGGCAGGAAAAAGTAAGTTGACAAAATAACCCTACAAAAATAGTAAAGATGAAATCCTTATCTCGAGTAGGGCTGCTATGCCTTTGTCTTTGGTTTACTTTTCCTGTGTTGGCACAAACGGAAAACAACACGTCCAGGCCCTCACCGTGGAAATTTTCAGGCGGTCTGCAGTTGGGAACTCAATTTTACCGCGTCTATGGCATTACCCCTCGGGTGGTCAGTCCTGCATGGAACATTTATGGCAATGCAGCTATCAATTTTAAAAATGTAATTAGTGTACCTTTTTCTTTCACCTTGGGCCAACAAGGCAATAGCGCCACATACCCCAGTTTTAGGCAAATGGGAGTTTCTCCCAAAATGGGGGCGCTTACGCTGCACGCCGGTTGGCGAAGAATGCGTTTTTCAGATTACACACTCTCGGATCATACCTTTGCCGGTGCAGGTTTTGAATTTAATCCCGGAAAACTTAGACTGGCAGCCATGACAGGCAGACTTCGAAAAGCTGCAACAGCTAGAACCCTTGCCGGAGAAAACTACGGTGCACAATTCAAAAGAACAGCCACTGCCTTTAAGCTCGGTTACGGAACAGAAAATAGCTTCATAGACCTCATTTTCATGAAGGCAAAAGATGACTCAGGATCTCTTCCTCAATCCAAGATTGATAGCACACTCACCGCAGCAGAAAATGCTCTTGCCGGTATAAACATGAGAATGGCAGCATCTTCCAACTTTAGCTGGTACGGTGAATTTGTGGTGAGTGCATTCACCCGAAATATAGAATCTTCGATCATTGATCAGGGAAGTGGGCTCTCATCTTTTTTTGGAAAGGTTCTTCAGCCTCGATTGTCAACCAAGACCAACTATGCACTGAAAACAGGAGTGGATATAGGCAGTCAGGCGCTAAGATGCAAATTGCAATACGAACGAATTATGCCCGAATTTGAAACCATGGGCGCCTTTTTCTTTATGAATGATATGGAAAACATAAGCATCCTTCCCAACCTATCTCTCTTTGATTACAAATTGCGCATCAACGGCCAGCTGGGCATTCAGCGCAACAACCTGCTAAATACAAGGAGCGAAACCACCAAAAGATTATTGGGAAATGGCAATATAAGTTTCCAAGCAAATGAAAGATTTGGGATTGATTTCACCTTCAACAGCATCAACATCAATCAGGAACAAGCCCGGATCAGATTCGCAGATTCTATCCGCGTAGCTATGGTAACCAGGAGCTACATGTTGGGTCCAAGATGGATGTGGCTCAAAGACAGTACCCTGATTAAAACTTTGACAACATCGGTCAACTACCAGGAACTCAACGATCGCAATCCGTATACACGATTATATACCAATATGAAAACATGGTTTGCTCTTGCTCAATACAGCTACAGCATGCCGCTGAGAAAAACTACGTTGTCAGCAGGTATCAATTACAACATCATTGACTTACCCGATCTAAGAACCAGCAGAATGGGGGTAAGTGTTGGTTATGACAAAAGCAATAAAGCCAATAGCCTCACAGTATCTTCTTCTCTTAGTTATAACCTTAGCTTTTTGGAATCCGGGCTGGACGGAAGTCTGGTTTCAGGCAATCTCACCGCATCCATAGTTCCCCTGAAAAGACACACCCTGCAAGCCGGGTTTAATATGCTAATCAACCATTCATCTCAATATGACAGTTACACAGAAATCATTGCTCAATTGACCTATGGTTATCAATTTCAATAACTACAAAATCAAATAAATATGAAAACAATCATTTCAACCTTTTTATTTTACTTTCTTGTCCTTTATGGACAAACCCTGAATGCGCTGAACATCACCTTTTCGCCACAGAATTTTAGTTGCGGAAGTTTCACTGTACAAGTTCAAACAGCTTGCAGTTTTGATGGCATCCTTAGTGCCAGCCTACCGGCAGGTACGCTTGGCATTCAAGTCTCAAATATAAGTCCTGTGGTTGCCGGCACTTGCACACTCAGCTTGTTGGTAGAACCGGGTGCCTCTGAAAACACCCATCTTATTTTTGAAGTAATAAGCAGCAATGACCCAACAGGCTGTGCCCTCGCAGGGCAGACCCAAATTGTATCTCTGGTTACAAACTGCGCCTGCAATCTGGCGATAGAAGCTGAATTCAGTGGTGAATCGTGTTACCAGTGTCAAAACGGAAATATTGATTTAATCATCTCGAATGGAAACAATCCTCAATATTCATGGTCTAATGGATCGAATAATGAAGATTTAGAAAACCTTAGCCCGGGCATTTATACAGTTACTATAATCGATGGCAGTGTATGCGAAGCTACAGCCAATTTCACTATTGATCCTTATATCTGCAGCGGCTTCAATATTTTTGCAAGTCAGCAGGAAAACAATTGCGCAGGCGGTCAATCGGCTTCATTGCAAATCGATGGCCTCAGCAATATGAGCAGCTCCTTTAGCGTAGACTGGAATACAGGCTTAAATACCTTTGCCATAGATAGTCTTACTGAAGGAACTTATTCAGTTACAGTGACCGACAACGACTTTTGTACAGAAACCGCAACATTCACCCTCACAGATCCACCAGCTATTGAGGCAGCTGGTCAAAGCATAACCAATTTTACCAATCTTACCCAAAACGGTATGATTTCTATTGCTGCGAGTGGTGGCACCGGCAGTCTCACCTATGAGTTGTTGGATGGAAATATAACGGTAGATCAAAACACAACAGGCAATTTTGACAATCTATATCCAGGTTGCTATTCTGTGAGGATAAGGGATGGCAATCTGTGTAACACCGAAATTCAAAACCTTTGTATAGAATTGGAGTGTCTTCCTCTTACCATTTATCCAACCGTAAAAGATGAAAGCTGCGCCGGTTATTCGGATGGAAGCATAGCTATAGATTCGCTGACAGCTGGCATAAGCGCATTTACTTGCCAATGGAATACAGGACAAAATACAAACATTATAGATTCTCTAAGTCCCGGCAATTTTAAAGTGATCGTTACTGACAATTTTGGGTGCGAATCCAATGGCTCCTTTACTGTGGGAGGTGTACTACCCATAAACATCATCATCGACAGTATTCAGGCGCAAACATCAGCCGCTGCCGGTAGCATTTTTGCCAATGCTACAGGAGGACACGGGAACTATCAGTATTTGTTGTTGCAAAACAATGATACGATAGCTGTTCAGGCGCATGGCACTTTTAGCGGACTCAATGCGGCATGCTATCAAATAATAGCCGAAGATCCTGCAGGGTGTTATACTGAAATAAATGATGTATGTGTAGGTTCCACAACCTCCAACAAAGATTGGGTCTGGGATAAAATGAGCATTTATCCCAATCCGGCTATGGATGCCGTGCATTTTTCGCAAGACATTCCTTCTGCCACGGTCATTGTTATAGGAACAGATGGTAAAATTTGGTTAAACATCCCTTTCAGCCAGCGAATGGATGTGGGGCAGATCCCTACGGGAACTTACATTGTACATATTAAGGATATAGACCATCTCTGGAATCAACTTCTGGTCATCAACCGATCTTAAAACCCGTTTGACGGTTTTGTAGTCTGTAGCCCCGGCTTTTTGAGTTCGGGGCTTTTTTTAGACATTAACCATATAAAAACACCGCATTTCCTGTAAAACTGTTTATGATTCATTCGCTATCCCAAAAAACCTAAGTAATTTTCATTTTGGAATATCATTTCTATTACTTACCTCTCTATGCAATCCAATAGTTCAATCGCCCCCACATCCAATTACTCTAATATAGGCTTTGACGGCCACTTCAATGGCTGCCCCCCGTTGTACCCGGTGGCTTTGTATGGACCGCAGAAGTACTCTTTAGCGATGATAGCAAAAAGAGTTACAAGGGCGATTTGACGGTGGTGAGGTAGGAGAGAAAGAGATATATTCATTAGCAAGGTCCTAAGATCATTTCACAATTGTTGGGTATAAAACACTTAATTTTTTGAGTTGCCATACTTCTTATTTAAGTAATCTTTCCACTCCTGGCTTTCAAAAAGTTTTTTCTCTCCAAACCACTTTTGCCAAAGGGATACATCTTGTATTGGCTCTAACCCCTTTTTTGAAGCAGCAATATGCCTATTAATGTCGTTCAATTCCTCCAAATCTATTTTTTTCATTCGCTCTTCCTGGGTTCTTGCAACAATTAAAGAATCCAATTGAAGCATCGTTGAATTCTCCGGCAAGCCCCACCCTCTTCTATTGTACATAAACTCAAAAAATTGATCATTGGTGATGATTGATCCGTTTTGATCTATTGTATATGCATTGTGCAAGTGCTCACGAGCCAGATAACTTAGTTCTTCGAAACTCAATGGGCTGTACATACTATCCTGATATGATGTACGATCAATTACCGTACTACTTCCAAAAAAGAAATACCATTTCCCACGTATTTTAGCGCCTCCGACACCTTGTATGCAATCCATTTGACCAGAAACACTTTGTTCAACAAAGATCGGAAGAGCACACGTCTGAACTCCAGTCACCAGATCTGATCTC
>CALJKQ010000297.1 GCA_937973565.1 uncultured Saprospiraceae bacterium
TCTTGACCGGACACTGTGTTGTCCAGCGAAATTCACTGTTTGGATTTTGTGCTGAAGCCGAGACAATGTTGGCCATGATGGGATCGCACTTATACCCTACTTCAATATCAAAGGGGTAAAAACAATTGTACTCATCAATGATCTTTCCGCTCAGGCTATTGGAGAAGATGGCAGGCTTGTATGTAGGGTTTACACAATTTAAACAGCTTAGGCCGGGATCATTTTCCCACTCCACAGACAACGAATCTCCAACACTGTTATTGAATTCATGGCTGCCATACAAATCCAGGGCAATAGGGCTTTGCATGGTAAAATCGGGTCTTTGGTAAGATGACACAAAATAAGTGACGATGGAATCACATGGATTTATAGCGTCATACCTGAAATTGTATTTTTTATCAGGGTACAAAAATTGAGCATTGTACGCCAATGAGTCATGATAACAAATGGTATCTTTTACTGTGGTAGAGTCCGCATGTATGTACAAAATATTGACCCTAATGGCAGAGTCGCAGCCCATTGCATTTTTGATGTGCGTAATGCCTGTAGGTTTCGTTAAAGAATAAACATCCTGTCCTGCACTAAAAACAAAGCCCGATTCAGCACATACGGTATCACTGAAGGCATAGCTTGTATTGGCAAAATAATTGAGATTTACATTGATAATAGAATCGCAACCATTTACATCCGAAAACAAAGCGGTGCCTTTCGGAAAAGATTCATCAAAAGTATAATTGCCAAAAGTATAAGCGCTGCTATCTCCCTTGCACTGTAATTTTTCAAAGTTGGTAACCGACTTTTTATAATCCAGAATTTTGGTATAGTGGAGGGAATCACATCCTTTTGAGGTGACAAATTTATCTACAAAAATTCCGGGTTGCTGAAAGACGAGGCCATTGGGGGCCGTAAAAACATCTCCCTCACATTTATAAATAACCTCTTCCGTAAATTTTGTCCCCTGGCCTATTTTACAACCCAAAGCGAAGATATTGCCTGCCAGGATATCATTGTCATTGGTGGTCCGGATTTGGTTGCCATTGGACAGGAAGCCGGCAATACCACACAAGATGCCAATGTCACCCAAAATGAGATCTTTGGTAGCCACATCGAAAGCAACCGTGGGCCGACCATTGGCATCTTTGGCCAAAATTTCTACACCGGTAGTGGGTTGTTGGGTAATAACGCCCTGATAGGTTCCTCCTTGCCTGAACTCCTGCAGGCTGCCAAAAACCCCATTAAAAATGGAAAATTTAGAAGGATCGGAAATCGCTGTATTGGGGTTGGAATTTTGGTTTTGAATCACATAGCCCCAGGGCTTTGCTTCTGCCTGGGCCACCACAACCAGGTTTTTATCGCAGGCCATGGACCAGGATCTGATGGCTTCCAGCATAAAATTAGGAACGGAAGTTTTGTCGGAATTGAGTCGAAAGTTGAGCGTATCAACGGCAAAACTACCAACAAAAAATATATCACACCCCGCCTCATCTATTTCTCTGGGTTGCGAAAAAGGAGCCATTCTTTTGATGGAAATTCCACACTCTGAAACCCCCATTGAACCAAAATTTTTGGGGTTTTTGAGTTTTAGTGCCAAAGAACCCGCCATAAACTCACCATCCAGTGAATGTTCACAGCCATTGACATTGTAACAAAAGTCGTTTACAGACAAATGACAAATCGTATTGATTTCCTTTTTATCGCAACCACAAGTATCCACCTGACACCATATTGTTGCAGGAAGCAGCCATAGGAATAAAAGTGTCCGGACTTTAGCGGTCATACATAATGTTTCACCTTCAAATATATTAAAATGGCTAAAACCAAAGCGTTTTTAAGTCTGGTTTTGCGCCTTAACGACAATATTTAGTCCCAGGCCAGTGCTACCTTACCCGTAGATTGCCTCGATTCTATGAAACGATGGGCTTCCGCCAGTTGGGTGTATGGAAATGTTTTAGACACGTTGGGCACAATTTTGCCATCTGCTGCCATATCAGAAACCTCATTGAGGTGGTGCTGGAACAAGGCGGGTTTGTTGTCTGCCAGGACAAGCATGTTGACCATGAGGATGGATTTTGATTGCATAAGCAAAGGAATCGGCGAAAATAAGCCAAAGCCATAGGCAAGAGAAAGCAAATTCAATTTATTGGACGCGGCCTTGATTTGTTC
>CALJKQ010000298.1 GCA_937973565.1 uncultured Saprospiraceae bacterium
ATAATAATAGTATAATTTGTTTTGACCACAAAAGAACTCAACCCTATTTGAAATATGGCTTACCATTTATCCTGACCTGGTAAACCAGCCATAGAATCCGGATAAAGTCGTCCAATCAATCCTAAAATGGATTTACGCCCGCTACGGTTGTGTATTTAAAACTGAGCTTTTGATCCGGATAAATATATTTGAATGCAGACTGTACCATCAGGGTTCCCTCGTGAAAACCACATAAAATCAGCTTGAGTTTTCCGGGATAGGTATTTACGTCGCCGATAGCATAAACCCCAGGCAAATTGGTGCTGTAATCAAAGGTATTCACCACGATGGCATTTTGGTCGATTTCAAGTCCCCAGTCTCCTATAGGACCCAATTTGGGGCTCAGTCCGAAAAGTGGGATAAAGTAATCAACTTCCACTTCCTGCTTTCCCACATCATCAATTTCCAAAACAACATGGCTGAGTTTGTCTTCACCTATCAAATCCACGGCTTGAGCATTGGTTACGAGCTTTACCTTGCCCTGTTCTACCAGTGCCATTACTTTTTCTACACTGTCTATGGCACCTCTGAATGAGGTACGCCGGTGAATCATGATCAGTTCTTCAGCAATATCAGCCAACAGGATGGTCCAATCCAGGGCAGAATCTCCTCCTCCGGCAATCAACAATTTTTTACCCCTGTATTTTTCAGGATTCTTAATGATGTAGTCGATGCCCTTGTCTTCATATTTCTCAATGCCCTCAATAGGAGGCTTGCGCGGCTCAAAACTACCTAAGCCTCCTGCGATGGCTACTACAGGTGCATACAATTCGGTGCCTTTGTTGGTAGTAACCTTGTATTGTTTATCGCTCACTTTCTCCAATATTTCTGCCCTTTCACCGAAAGTAAAAGTGGGATTGAAAGGTTCAATCTGTTTCATGAGATTTTCTACCAAATCAGTGGCCAAAACTTCCGGATAACCGGGAATATCATATATGGGTTTCTTTGGATAGATTTCATTGAGCTGACCACCGGGTCCCGCCAACGAATCTACAAGGTGACATCTCAATTTTAGTAATCCTGCTTCAAACACAGTAAACAGCCCTACAGGCCCTGCGCCGATGATAAGGATGTCGGCCGAATTCTCCATTGTCAAATTTTTCGCAAAAGTAATGGCTTTACCCATCATGAAGGTAGGCCTATGACGGCACTCACCCTCATTTCTGACTTTACTCATTCACTTTCAAGGAGCATTCACGATTCATTAACAATTAAGTTAATTCACTTTTAAATTTCATTTCAACTGTACCCTGTCAGAAACTCACATCGTCACACCCATACCAGCAAAAGTAAAAAAGACCATGAAAACAAAATTTACCCTTATCGTCCTATCCGCTTTCTTTCTTTCCTGTCAGGAAATTGATGATGAAGTACTGCCTATTTTTGGCGTTTATGATGCCCATGTTGTGGGCGTTTCCGGTCCTCATTCCATCAATATTTCTGCGGCGGGAGGAGATGACATCCTGATTGACGCTCCCTTTGATGGAGAGTTCTGGTCGGTTGTAAGGGCAGACATCGACGAGACAGACCATCTCAAATGGGACATTGATATCAATCGGCAGGAAATTGCTCCGGGCGTAGAAATTTGGGGGTCCGGTTTCTACTATGACGGTGTTATCCAATTGGACTATACGCTGCAGTACTTTGGTCAAAACTTTGATTTTCGATTGATTGCCGAGCGATAAAGAACTGACCGCGGCGGTGTTTTCCATTGATCACTTTCGCAATAATTGAATCCTGGCAGCCGGTCGCGGTCTTTTTATAATTTTAATTTCTCCAAGGCTTCGTTTACCAGAGAACGACATATGTCTTCGATGAAATAAGACCCGGCCATTGGATCCCTGAACAAATGCAGCTTACTTTCATGCTTCATCAAATGCTGGATGTTGAGCACCAGTCTCGCATATTTGTTGTCTCCTTCCTGCCAGGTAAGTCCGCATATAAAATCATAACCCGCCAAAACAGCTGACAGACATTGATAACTGTATCGGATTAAGTCTTGATTGGGGTCTGAACCTGCGGCATCCAATTGTGCAACCAGGTAAATTTTATGACGCTGCTGTGATTTTTTCTGCCAAATCATAAAAGCCTCCCTCATTGCCCTGGCCCATGCAATCTCGCTGTAAAAATCCGCACCAACCTGATGAGTAATCAGCCAACCCTTGTTTTGGCTTGAACCCTGATTGACCATGGATTCAAAACACTTTAAAAAATCAGTGCGGTCCATTGCAGGACTATGTATGTGCTGAAACTCATCTTCACCGGAACGTTCACTGTACCAAATGATTGGGGAATGACCAGCCACTGATGAAAGTTTCTGCCTCCAGTTTGTTTTGTCATTATCCTGCATATCCACTGAATGGATCAGGGTAGTAATAAATTCAAATCCTACCCCATCCAGATAGTGTTGAACTTCTTTTCCTGATTCCGGTGTGATGATGATGGCTTCAGCACCATCCTGCAAAGCCGACATACAAGCAAAATGACTATTGCACGCTGCTGTAATTTTCCATTCCTGCGTAGGAATCAATCCATCCGTTTCATTCATAGCAGATGGCCAGGCAAAACCATCGTGATCAAAGAGCTGATTCCCAATAGCAAGGTCCTCAGGTAATGTACCATCAGGCAATTCTTTTTTAACGGCTTCTAACCAGCTTTCTTTGGTATGTGGGCGAAAAGGTGTTTCCATAGTGCAAATATAATGTTTGCCTTACTGTATAGGGGTATTGATTTTTAACAAAACATTACAGGCTTCACTTTCGTTTTAATTGCATATTTTGTTAATTTTGTCGCTTGTTTTTATTCTTAATTATTGAAAATTAATCATTTATGTATAATTCTGACGTTGCAGCCGTTGATGGTTTAGCTGGTGCCTACCAGGAACTAAAAGCCGAAATCGGCAAAGTCATCGTAGGACAGGATGATGTAGTAAAATCGGTATTAATCTCTCTTTTTGCCAATGGACACAGCTTACTGGTGGGTGTTCCCGGTCTTGCGAAAACGTTGTTGGTGAGCACCATTGCAGACGTTTTGGATCTTGATTTCAAAAGGATACAATTTACGCCGGATTTGATGCCATCTGATATTACAGGATCAGAAATTCTGGATGAACATAAGTCGTTTAAATTCAACAGAGGCCCTCTTTTTGCCAATATTATTCTGGCGGATGAAATCAACCGAACACCGCCCAAAACACAGGCTGCGTTGCTGGAGGCCATGCAAGAAAGATCGGTTACGGTCAGTGGTACAAAACACTTGTTGGCAAAGCCTTTTTTCGTACTGGCTACTCAAAACCCCATCGAACAGGAAGGAACCTATCCCTTGCCGGAAGCACAGTTGGACCGCTTCATGTTCAATATCAAACTCGATTATCCAAAATACCAGGAAGAGTTAAATGTGGTAAAAAACACCACCGGCGCCCAATCTACCACACTGAAGTCCATTTTGAATGCAGAACAAATTCTGTACTTCCAAAACCTGGTGAGAAAGATTCCCATTGCCGATAATGTATTGGAATACGCTGTAACCCTGGCCTGCAAAACGAGACCAGGCACTGATCTGGCAACAGCAGATGTCAATAAGTACATTTCCTGGGGAGCAGGGCCAAGGGCCTCCCAATACCTGGTGCTGGGTGCCAAGTGTCATGCCGCCATAATGGGCAAATATTCTCCTGACATCGAGGATGTGAAAGCCATAGCTGAAAATGTATTGAGGCACAGGGTAGTTAGAAACTACAAAGCAGAAGCCGAAGGTATGGGACTGGAGACCATTATCAAGAGCCTGATGTAAAATCAAAATCAACCCAGTTGGAGAACTAAATTTCAACAGACAAGCGTTAATGTATTTAGAAAAATTAAAATCATGAGATTAGCGACCTTTCTTTCTTTATTTCTCATGGTCTTTGCCTTGTCGTCTTGTGGCGATGAGGAAAGCCAGACCGGAGATCTTAAACTTAATTTCAAACTTAAGTACGGTGACCAGCCTTTGGTTATGTTTGAACCCTACAATTACCCAACCGGGCAAAAAATGATTTTTAGTCGATTTAGTTTTTATCTTGGAGATACACAATTGAAATCAGGGTCAAGCTACACCGGCATTGAAGAAATCTCTTATCACAACCTTACCAATTCACACACCGGAGCTGCCGCGGCAGCCAAGGGTTATGACCACACCATCACCGGTATAAAAGCGGGGAACTATACATCCCTGAAATTTGCCTTAGGGGTGCCTAAAGTAAACAATGACAAAAGCCCTGCCGACTTTTCTAACGCTCACGTTTTGAGCAATCAATCCGAATATTGGAGTGGTTGGAAAAGCTATGTATTTACCAAGACCGAAGGTCAGATTGATCTGGATGGCGATGGTTCGACCGAGACAGGTTTTGCCCTGCATACAGGTGCCAATGATGCCTTGAGAATCATTGAATTGCCCGTGAACCTTACTATTTCTGAAGGAAAAGAAACCACGCTTAACATTGTCATTGACATTAAAAAAGAGTTCGGATCTAATCCGGTTTACGATATTGAAACTCACCCTCAGATTCACTCTATTTCACAAGCTCCGCAAGTCAAACAACTAATTGATAATCTGGCTACTGCATTTTCAGTGCAATAAAAAAAAAGGCCAACATAAGGAAAACCGAAGATTGATCCCAGGATTTTAAAATAGGTCTTGACTTGTAAAAGTTGATTTCTAAGACTGGGCATCCATAAGCTTATCTTCGCACATGATTAGTTTTTTGTAACTTGGTGTCCGCAATCGCTTTTGCCGGTGGACAAAGAAACATTCAGGTACCTTTTTAATACGTATTACAACGCGCTGTGCAATTATGCCTGCCTGTCTTTAGGCATGTCCAATGATGCAGAAGACATTGTCATGGAAGTATTTGCCCATATTTGGGATAAGAGGGACGTGCTGCAGGAAATAGAAAACCCCAAAGCTTACCTCTTCAGGAGTGTCCATCACAAGGCTTTGGAAAAAATGAGAGCCAAAAAGTTGGTCATTGTAGCTTTGGAGGGAGAAAAAATTGTCGTCCCCGATTACAAAGAAGAAATAGCTGATGATTACCTATTAAAAGAGAAGATCTTTCAGTCTATACGACAATTGCCTACCCAATGCCGCGTTATCTTTGTGAAATCAAAATTAGAGGGCATGAGCCACAAAGAAATAGCGCACGAATTGCAGATTGCAGTTAAAACAGTTGAAAACCAGATTACCAAAGCTTTTAAGCTGATAAGGAAACAAATCGATACTATTTGAGCGTTATTCAAGATTGAAAGAATGAAACTAAGAGACAACATCAGAAAAATCAACGAAAGCGATGGCCCCGAACAGGCTCGCTTGATAGAACAGTGGAAAGAAGAAGCCACTGCAAACCTTAGGGAGATGAGCAAGGGGTGGGAAGAAACGCTTCCTATGGATCAAATGCAGGGGTACAAACAATATGCTTCAGGGGCAGCCTTTGAAAAAATAACGGGAGAAAGCTATCAAAAATCATCCTTCAACTGGAAAAACTGGGCCGCTGCTGCCATTTTCCTGGGTGTTTTTGCATTGGCAGGTGTATTTTACCTGCAAAAATCATCGCCCATACACTATGCTGCTGCCAATAAAGTGAGAACAGAAGTATTGCAAGACGGTAGCATAGTCACCCTTGACCAACAAACTACCCTTGATTATGACGGTGAGCGTGGTGTAAATGTAAATGGAAGGGCTTTCTTTAAAGTCACCAAAAAAACCGATAAAACCCCTTTCACGGTCAACCTGAACAAAGGCAAGGTAACCGTATTGGGAACCCGATTTTCTGTTACAT
Source organism: uncultured Saprospiraceae bacterium (assembly GCA_937973565.1). Classification (GTDB taxonomy): domain Bacteria; phylum Bacteroidota; class Bacteroidia; order Chitinophagales; family Saprospiraceae; genus JADKBO01. The sequence goes on from CALJKQ010000298.1 coordinate 5,849, forward strand.
CCATTGAAGGAATCATTGAAGTGGCTGTGGAAGAGGGTAAGGTCAAATATGAATATGGCGATAGAGAGGTCATCCTTAAGGCCGGCGACTGGATGAAATTGTCCGGAGAAGACATCGTTTCCAGTCCTATCCTTACGCAAAATCAATTTAGCTGGACAAACCAGGTACTGGAATTTAAAAATACCCCTCTGGATCAGGCATTGTTGGATATAGGACGACACTATCACCAGGAGTTGGTGATTTCCAAAGAAATAAAAACAGCCGCTAAATGCCTTTTAACGAGCAAGTTCGGTGGAGAAAACATTGAACAGGTAATGGATGAACTGAAAATACTTTTCCAAATTCAATACTACAAAACTGGAAACCGCTACGTTATCACTTCAATGAAATGTTGATGACCTGTGAGTTTTCGGTTTATATTATCGATACTGCTAATCCTGATAATTCAGGATCTGGGTGCACAGATACCTTCTAAGGTCGAAGTAGATCCCAAGCTTATTCCCCTACCCGCGCGCAGAACCCAAATACTTTCATCCCTCGAAAGTATCACCGGTATTTCATTTTCCTACGCAGCCAACCAATTTGATAATATCGTTATCAACGAATTGCCAGAAAATGAAACACAACTCGATCAGTTATTACAAAGGATATTTTATGATTATCAGGTACAAATTTCAATTACAACGCCCGGAAAATGGGTTCTGCAGATAAAAGAAATATACATCAGCATTTCTGGATATGTTATGGATGCCCAAACCGGAGAAGTATTACCCGGAGTACTCATTTACCAGCCTTCCACCGGAAATTATACCTCCACTGATGTAAAAGGGTTTTATTATATGGAAAGCAGACCCGGCCCTTTGGAACTGGAAGTAAGGATTTTGGGCTATGAAATTATGCATTACCAAGACGAAACCTATAAGTCCATTATCCGCAACTTTAAACTTGCCGTAGTTGCCAATAATTTACCGCCGGTAATTATTCAGGAAAAACAATTGCTGGATCCTCTGAGCGAAATAATGCCCAGAAGATCGGGGATAGAAAAAAACACAGTATTGGGGGAAGCCGACCCACTTAATATTCTCAAAACCCTGCCCGGTGTAACGCCCGGTGGTGAAGGAGGTATGGGCATTCAGGTAAGGGGCAGCGGTGCCGATCAAAACCTGATGATGATGGAAGGAATGCCGGTTTACGAAGCCTACCATACAGGAGCACTCAGTTCCATATTTATGGACGACGCAGTGAGGACAGTTGATTTCATGAAAAGCGGACAACCTGCCCGATATGGTGGTAAGTTGAATGCCGTTGTAAATGTGCTCATGAAAGACGGCAATCGCCAGAAACGGGAAAGTATTTTGCATCTTGGTATCCAGGGCATAAGTTTTTTCACCGAAGGCCCCCTGGCCAAAAAGAAATTGACCTATGCACTTTCGCTCAGAACTTCGTGGATCAATGAGCTTTTAAAACCATTAAAAGACAAAATCACCTTATATGATGACATCTTCCTTCAATATCGGGACGCCCAGTTAAAACTCAATTACCGCTGGAGTGAAACCCAAAAAGCAAGTATCACCTATTACCGTGGCGATGACAGGTTAAAATTGAGTAAGAATAACCGCAATATTTTTGGTGACATTGTGGCCAGTCAGACCAATCAATTTAGCAGCCACAACGAATTGCTGAGTTTTCAATACGACCATGTGCTGAACCATCAACTGAAGTATAACCTTCAGGCCGGCTTCGTAAATTACAATGTCTTTTCCAGAGGTACCTATAAGTTTCCTGTGGGTGTAGCAGATAGTACATCAGGTACACTGGATGTAATCAACAATTCGCAGATTCATGACAAGCAGGCCACCGCGACGGTGGATTATTTTGTAAATGACAATGTCAAACTAAGCAGTGGAGCCGGTTACATCATACATAAACTCAATCCTGCGGTTAAACAGAGTCTTGCTGTGGTTGAAGGAATTGTGGAAGGCTTTGCCAATCCGGATTCAGCCTATGATGCAAGAGAACTGTTCTTTTTTATTGAAGGAAATATTGAGTTGAAAAACAGGCTTTATTTTATTCCCGGACTCTATCAGGTCAATTATAAACAAGACAGCTACCGTCAGCACAGCTGGCAGCCCAGGATTCAGATGCAGTATCAACCTTATGATCAATGGTTGATGCAATTGTCGTATACCCGCTCCGGACAATACATCAACTTGCTGGCCAACAGTGGCCTGGGACTTCCCTCAGAACTTTGGGTACCGTCCACTCAAAAAGTAAGTCCTCAGTTTGCAGACCATTTCTCATTTGATACCAAAATTTATCTGGATAGCATCCATACCATAGGATTGGACCTTTACAGAAGAAATCTGCATCAATTATCTGAATACAGTGAACTCGTAGATTTTTTTATCAACATCTTTCCTCCCAAGGGCAGTCCACCCATCGTCAGTTCTGAAAGGGATTGGGAAAATCAGGTATTAAAAGGCAGTGGAGTTGCAAAGGGTATTGAGCTATCGGTAAGAGCGGATCGGAGAAACTGGCAATATTGGTTGAGTTACCATCAAAGCAGCAGTACTTTATCATTTGAGGGGCTCAATGAAGGAAAAACATTTTTCTCCCGGTATGACAGGCCTTTACAGATCAATGCAGGGTTGTTGTATAAAAACAGCAAAGGCTGGAGGGTGGGAGTCAACTGGGTTTTTACCAGCGGTCAGCCATTTACTTTGGCCGATGAGAAAGTTACTTTTTATTCCGGGTTGGACACCATAGGCATTACCCTGGTGCAAACCGGTAAAAAGAATAATTACCGCATGCCCAACTTCCACCAGTTGACCATCAATGCATCGTATGACTTTTCCATAAAAGATATCCGGTGTTCTTTTTCTTTCGGAGCATACAATGTGTACAATCGGCTGAATCCCTATTTCATTTATGCCACCCGCAGCGATGCAAACAATACAATATTCAAAAAAGTGAGTTTATTTCCTGTTTTGCCCCAGCTGAGCATTCGGTTTGTTTGGTGATTTTCTGAACCGTGTAAATCAAATAGGTCTTTCTTCCCATTTGTTGTTTTCCTGTCTTTACTTGATTAAAAGTGTTAAAAGGCAATGGAGTAATGACAGATCCCTCTAAATAGATATTTTGATGCGATGAATTTGAATAAGGAACGTACATCCTTAAAAAAATATAACATATTGAATATCAAACATATAATTTTTATTTTTAAGAAATATTACCATTTTATGTGAAATTAGACCGATCGGTCTAATAATTTTCATACCTTTGAGAAAAAAAAATGATGGATAAGGTATTTGAAGTAACACGCAACAACAGAAAAGCCGTTTTAGAAATGGTAAAGGCCATGAGTCTGGATAAATTAAATGAAATTCCCCCCGGATTCAACAACAACATCTTATGGAATGTAGGCCATATGGTTTCAATTCAGCAGCTGATTGTCTATGGTTTGGGGAAAGTAGCCTTTACCGTGGACAATGCGTTGGTCATGTCCTATAAAAATAAGACCAAACCGGAAAGGCCGTATACCCGGGAAGAGGCGGACTATATTTTTGAAGTTTTTATTTCTTCTGTAGATCAAATGGAAGAAGATTACCATGCCGGTAAGTTTGTTGACGTAACGCCTTTTATCAGCAAATCGCACAACGCCACCTATGAAGGGGCAGAAGGTTTGATCACCTTCAATTTGTATCATGAGGGGCTGCACACCGGTGTGATCCAAAAATACGCTCAGCTGATTTCATGAATTCAAGAGATCGGTTGATACAGGTTACGGCGCGGCTAATAAGAGAAAAAGGAATGGCAGCCACAGGCTTGTCAGAAATTCTCGCTTTGGCCGGGCTGCCTAAGGGTTCACTCTATCACTACTTTCCGGGAGGTAAAGAAGAATTGATCAGAGAAGCTTTACAATCCTATAAAAACTGGTTGGCGGAAGGATTCAAATCCAAAATGAAAGGCAATTCTACAGCTGAGGGAGGATTAACGGGCATTGTAGATTATTTCATAGAAGATCTCAAAGCCTCACAATTCACAGCTGGTTGTCCCATTGCAACCGTAGCCCTGGAGAGCAACGCCGATCTTCCTGGGATTGCAATGGCAGTGCGGGAAGTGATGGATTACTGGATTGCATCATTGAGTGCCTATTTGCAATACAAAGGCATGGCCGGCAAAAGATGTACGGCTGAGGAATTCATAATCCAACTGGAAGGTGCCCTGATCATGGCAAGGATATACCAAACCTCGGCGCCATTGGAAAAACTAAAATTAAAAATCAAAAACATTTTACAAGATGACCACACGCCCCAAATTGCTAAGCTCTGATTACATAGTGAGGTTTCAACATTGCGATCCACTCGGGCACCTCAACAACAGCCTGTACATCGATTATTTTCTCAACGCCAGGGAGGATCAGTTGAGTGAACAGTATCAATTGAATATTTATCACCACAGCAAAGAGACGGGCAAGGCATGGGTAGTTGCGTCCCACCAGATTCAATACAAAAAGCCAGTGAATGCAATGGAAAATATTACCATTGAATCGTCACTTGTGAGATACGACACAAAGGCATTGCAGGTTAAATTTGAGATGAAAAAAGCCGATCAGATCTGTTGCACCATGGAAACTTCATTTGTGTACATAGATATTAAGACAGGCCGGCCCACAGAACACAGTCCCGAATTGATGGAACTTTTTGAAGAGGTATGTTTACAATAAATTAAAGTTCGAGAATGTCAAACTTCGTATCTTGCTTTCAAAATACATAAGCATGAAGTTTGGAATTTTTCTCTTTGCCTTTTTGCTGCCCATTTGTCACTATGCACAATTGGCCTCCGGTCCTATGGTTGGTCATGTAGCTTTTCAGGAAGCTACCATTTGGGTTCAGAGCAATAAGTCGAGTGAGGTTAGATTGAGGTATTGGCCCATTGGCGAACCGAAGGCTGCGATGACCAGTGAAAAGAAAAAGACCAAAGCCAATCACGGCTTTACTGCGCACCTCACCGCAAAGGATTTGAAGCCGGCTACCACCTATCAATACGAAGTCATAGCAGATAACAAGGTGGTCAAAGCCAAACACGATCAGAAGTTTACAACACCTGCTTTGTGGAAATGGCGAGGTGATGCTCCTGATTTCGACTTTGTGGCAGGATCTTGTTTTTATATCAATGAAGAAGCCTTTGACAGGCCCGGAAAACCGTATGGAGGAGATTATCATATACTCCAATCCATTTATAAGGATGCGCCGGACTTCATGGTATGGCTGGGAGATAATACCTACTTAAGAGAAGCAGACTGGGACAGCAGATCGGGTGTCTATCACCGGTACAGCCATACCCGGTCGGTGGAAGAATTGCAAGCCTTGTTGGCCAATACACCTCAATATGCCATCTGGGATGATCATGATTATGGTCCCAATGATTCAGATCGATCCTATTACGGTAAACAATGGACCAAGTCAGCCTTTCGCGACTTTTGGGCCAATCCTGTTTACGGTACGGGTGACACAGAAGGCATAACCGGTGCCTTTTCATGGAGCGATGCCGATTTTTTCCTGATGGACAACCGATGGTACAGAACACCACCGTCTCCCAGTGGAGAAATCCTGGGTGATAAACAGCTGAATTGGTTGATTGAAGCATTGAGATACAGCACTGCCACCTTTAAATTTGTATGCATAGGAGGTCAAACACTGAGCGACGCGAGGGTTTTTGAAAACCACATCAACTACACTGCAGAGAGGCAAAAATTGTTGGATGCCATTGATCAATATAAAATAAAAGGAGTTGTTTTTTTAACCGGCGACAGGCACCATTCAGAGCTTACTACATGGACAAGTCCAACCGGCATAAAAGTCTATGACATCACCAGTTCTGCACTTACTTCATCCACCTCTATGCATTTGGATGAGGCCAATACCGGTCGGGTAGATGGGTCTATGGTCGGGGTCCGCAATTATGCCAAACTCAGGGTTAGTGGAGGTAAAGGAGCAAGAAAACTCCACCTGGAGTTTAAAAATGCTAACGGAGAAATACTATTCACGAATATCATTGAGCCCTGACAATAATCAGCTGTGTGATGACTTTTGTCATTGACAAACGCTGAATTTTAGGATCATATTTGTTATACAAAAACCGAGGAAAATGAACCAACGGAAGAAAATTCCGAGGTTGGACGTTCCCAAGTCGGATGTACTCAAGTTGGCTCATGATTATTGTTAACACTTAAAAACCAAGTCATGAAACCTCAAAAATTCTTTAGGGATTCAGCCGATATCCTTCCTGTTTTCGGCGACTTTTTTGATGATTTTTTACCAGTAGGCTGGAATAAAAAATTTAATTTCAACAACAATCTACCCCCAGTAAACATCAAAGAAACCGAAAAAGAATTCAAAGTAGAGTTGGCTGCACCCGGCTTTGAAAAAAAAGACCTGGACATCAAAATTAAAGATGGTTTGTTGACCATCAAGTCTGAGAAGAAGATAGAGAACAAGGAAGAAAAAGAAAATTATTATCGGGCAGAATTTAATTACAATTCATTTGTAAGAACATTCAACCTACCCGAAAATGTAAATGAGAAAATGATTCAGGCATCTTTTGAAAACGGACTTTTAACCCTCACTTTGCCTAAAAAAGTAGCAGAAAAAGTGGAAGAGGCACACAAAATTATGATTTCATAGGGGTAGTCGCGTAAGCCTGAACCCATGTTAACACATCAAAGGGAGTCGATCGACTCCCTTTTTTTGTCTGCTGCATAAGATGTATATTTGAAGAATGAGAAACTAAATAAATCGCGTGGATCAGGTCAATATTTATTTTGTATTGCTGAGTCTTCTGGCAGAGATCATAGGCACGATCGGAGGCTTTGGTTCATCCGTTTATTTTGTTCCTATTGCGGCTTTTTTTCTTCCTTTCGATCAGGTGTTGGGGTTAACCGCCTTATACCACCTGTTTTCCAATATAACCAAGGTGGGGTTGTTCAGAGAGGGGCTAGATATCAAACTATTATGGCAGATTGGTGCTCCTTCCATCGTTTTTGTGGTCATTGGTGGCTGGTTGAGTGGAGAATTTGACAAGGTGATCCTGGAATATATTTTGTATTCGTTTTTACTTTTTTTCTCACTCGCCATGATACTGCGTCCGGATTTGAGATTGGAGGCCAATGCGGTAAACGGAATGTTGGGTGGTTCGATTTCAGGATTTGCGGCTGGGTTGTTGGGTACCGGTGGTGCGATCCGAGGCTTGACCATGTCTGCCTATACCATGACCATTCAGGGTTTTGTAGCTACAAGTGCAGCCATAGATCTGGGCATTGATCTGGCACGGTCCATAGTATACTTTGGAGAAGGTTACCTCGTGAAAGAAATACTGATTTATCTTCCTTTACTTTTGATTATCAGTATAGTGGGTTCTGCGACAGGCAAATACCTTTTAAAGTATTTTACCATAGAAAATTTCCGTAAATTTTCACTCACCAGTATTTTGTTGATTGCGCTTTTGGGAGCTACCAAGCTATTGTCTGGAAATTAGACATTATTTTTTCTTCAAAGCCCATTTAAAAGAAAACTCGCCCACGAGATCACCCGCTTCATTCAAGGCCTTTGCTTGAAGCCAAAGCTTAGCGTCACCCCCATTTTTTTCAAGGTGGTCGATGGTCTCGATGACCTGTAAGCCCTGTGAACAAGTAAAGGTGATGAGTCCTTTTGCCTTTTTATGGAATTTTGCATTGGATTCTACTACCAGCATAGAGTAAGGATTCTTGCCCTGAATGGCAGCTTGTACAAGGATGCCGGTAGAAAGTTCTGCCGCACCATTAAGGGCTGAAAAGTAAACAGATCCAAAGGGATTTTGATTGGTCCACTTGTGTTTTAGGGTGACCGTAGATGCCGTTTCATCAATTCGTGCCACTTTTACGCCCCAGAAAATGAGGCTGGGTAGCCTCCAAAGCATGTAAAATCTATACTTTAAAGGATGTACGATTGCATCGCGGTATGTTTGGGGATCCCTGGTCATATCCAATGTTTCGCCAAAACTACTAAAAAAGCAGCAAGCAAAGAAAACCAGACGATGAATGCGGCCTTTTGTGTAGTTTTGCCGTTCATCTGTGGATCATATGGAGATAATCAATACAAAGCTGGAAGGCGTAAAAGTCATTGTTCCCAGTGTTTTCAAAGACGACCGGGGCTATTTTTATGAAAGTTACCAGAAAATCAAATGGGAGCTCAATATTGAATTTGTTCAAGACAATGAAGCCTTTTCAGAGAAAAGGGTTTTAAGGGGCTTACATTACCAGTTGCCGCCTCATGCTCAAAGTAAATTGGTAAGAGTAATACATGGCGAAGTGCTGGATGTTGTGGTTGATATCAGGCCCGGCTCCGCTACTTTTGGACAGCACCTCTCCGTCATTCTCAGCGGCAGCAATTTCAAGCAGCTATTTGTGCCCAAAGGATTTGCCCATGGTTATGTAGTATTATCTGAAACTGCCTTGTTTGCTTACAAATGCGATGCCTACTACCACAAAGAAAGCGAGGCAGGAATCAGATGGGATGATGCGAGCCTGGGCATAGACTGGATATTGCCGGCTGACCAAATGAAACTCTCAGAAAAAGACAAAGCACAACCCTCATGGCAGCACCACAAAGCTTTTGAATAAATGAAAATAGTAGTAATAGGATCACAGGGCCAATTGGGCAAGGAGTTAAGGAAGGTTCATCATCAACTGGCAGATACGGAGTGGATATTTACGCAAAGACATGAAATAGATCTGATGGATGAAAAAAGCCTGGATTTATTGAATACAATCAAAGCCGATGTGGTTGTGAATTGTGCTGCTTACACAAAGGTGGATATGGCTGAAAAAGAAATAGAGAATTGCTGGGAAAGCAATGCCCTGGGTGTAGGCAGGTTGGCTAAAAAATGTCATGAATTAGGATGTTGGCTCATCCATGTTTCCAGTGATTACGTGTACCACCACAACCCGGGCCGTCCCTTTAAAGAAGACGATGCGCTTCGGCCCAGGAGTATCTATGCAGCCAGTAAAGCGGCCGGAGAAACTTTTATTCAGCATTTCCACGACCAATACATCATACTCCGAACCAGTTGGTTGTATGGCAATGAAGGTCCCAATTTTGTGAAAACGATGGTGCGATTAGCCCAAACACAATCGGAAATTAAAGTGGTAGATGATCAGTTGGGAGCCCCAACTTTTGCTGAAGATCTGGCAAAAGGCATAAAAAAGATCATCAGAACCCTGAAGGAAGGCAATGCGACTGATGTAAAAGGCATTTATCATTTTGCCAATGAAGGCGTTGTAAGTTGGTGCGGTTTTGCTTCAGAAATCATGGATATTAACCAGGCTGCTACCCAAATATTACCCATTCCTACAGAGGCCTATCCCCTACCCGCTGCACGTCCTGCATGGAGTGTAATGTCTCTGGCCAAACTGAAAAGAGTTTTTGATATTTACCCTCCACACTGGCGGATTTCGTTGAGGAAATACCTTTCTACCTAAAAAAGGTTGATTATTCAAGTATACGCTTCTTTCTTATGCCATGCCAAAAATTATTTTTAGATTTATCTAAATAATTTAATTAAGCAGGCTTAAATTATTTTTCACAAAATCGTCCAAATTAGTACAAGCCTGGTGTTTCTTGAATAATTTTGCCAAAAACAGGAACATATCATGAGTATTGTAGAAATGAAAGTACCCACAATAGGGGAATCTATCACTGAGGTCACCTTATCTCAATGGTTAAAAAAAGATGGCGACTTTGTCAATATTGATGAACCCATCTGTGAATTTGAATCCGATAAAGCCACCCTGGAATTTCCCGCTGAAGCCAGTGGAAAACTCATCCATGTTGCCAGGGAAGGGGATGATTTGTCGATTGGAACGCTGGTAGCCAAAATAGATACATCGGTACAAAACAATGCATCTTCTGCTCCTGCCACACCTGCCCCGGCCGCGCCAAGTGCAGCACCGGCCGTTGCAGACTCACCCGCAGCAGGGCACCCCTCTCCCGCCGCTGCAAAAATTTTGAGAGAGGGAGGGGTCGATGCATCCAGTGTCAGTGGTACCGGTAAGGAGGGACGCATTACCAAAGAAGATGCCCAAAAAGCCGTATCTGCAAAACCCGCTGATGTCCCTGCAGCAATATCAGCTGCCCCTTCAAGTCCGTCCACTGTATCCAAAGCATCAGGTGCCAGGGAAGAAAGGAGAGAAAAAATGAGCAGGATGCGCCGTACCATAGCCAGCAGGTTGGTCAGTGCTAAAAACCAAACAGCCATGTTGACTACCTTTAATGAGGTAGACATGAGTGCCATACTTCAGCTGAGGGAAAAATATCAGGATGCATTTGTTGCCAAATACGGCATTAAACTCGGCTTTATGTCTCTGTTTTCCAAAGCGTGCGCTCAGGTTCTGATGCAGATGCCTGATGTCAATGCCCGCATTGAAGAAAACGACATCGTTTACCATGACTACGTGGATGTTTCAGTTGCTATTTCAACGCCCAACGGCCTGGTTGTGCCACCTGTACACAATGTAGAATCTCTTCAGCTGCATGAAATTGAATTTAAAATCAAAGATCTGGCAACCAAGGCCAGAGATGGCAAGCTGGGTATTGAAGAGATGAAGGGAGGAACCTTTACCATTACCAATGGCGGTGTCTTTGGCTCACTGTTAAGTACCCCGATTATCAACGAGCCACAATCTGCCATCCTTGGTATGCACGCTACCAAAGACAGGGCTGTGGTAATCGATGGAAAAATTGAAATTCGTCCGATGATGTACCTCGCTTTGAGTTACGACCACCGAATTATTGACGGTAGTACCTCGGTGACTTTTCTTGTGAAGGTCAAAGAGTTGTTGGAAGACCCCATGAAACTATTTATGGGATTATAATCCCAATTCAAATAAAAAAGGCAGACCCTGATAAAGAGTCTGCCTTTTTTTTTATTGCCAATCGCCTGAGTTTATCCGTTGGCTTTTTTGTGGTCTGCCAAAAATTGGGCGAGTCCGATGTCTGTCAAAGGGTGTTTCAACAAGCCCATGATCGGTGCCAATGGCGCTGTAATTACATCAGCACCCGACTTTGCGGCCTGGACGATGTGCATGCTGCTTCTGATAGAGGCCGCCAAAATCAAAGTATCGTAGTCTTGAATGCTGTATATTTCAGCAATTTCCTTAATCAATTCCATACCATCCCAATTGCTGTCATCTATTCTGCCAATAAAAGGACTCAGGTAGGTAGCACCAGCTTTTGCCGCCAAAATGGCCTGACCAGCCGAAAAAACAAGGGTGCAATTGGTTTCAATGCCGTTTTCTGCAAACCATGTTATGGCTTTGATACCTTCTTTGATCATTGGCACTTTTACAACAATGTTGTCGTGTAAATCAGCCAATCTTTTGCCTTCCTCAACCATACCCTTAAATTCGGTACTGATAACTTCTGCACTGACAGGTCCATCTACCAAATTACAAATGGCTTTGTAATGATTGAAAATATTCTCTTCGCCAGTGATGCCTTCTTTGGCCATCAAAGAGGGATTGGTAGTGACACCATCCAGAATGCCAAGGTCTTTTGCCTCCTGAATCTGATCAAGATTGGCTGTATCGATAAAAAATAACATGGTGGAAATTTGAGAGTGAAAAGAGAGCCAAAGCTAACCGCTCAACCACCTACCCTTGCTGCATTTCTGCCCTGGGGGAGTTCAGCAGGAGCTGGCCCTTCGACTCTCGGGCGCAAAGGTAATAATATTTTGGAAATGTCAAAGTAAGAGATGATATTAATTCACCAACCTTTCCATCCATTATACGGCGTAGTTTTAGGGATAAGAATGCGGGAATTTAATGGTGCCTGTGTTCCAGGCCAGCGTACAGGATGGGTAAATATTTTTTGATTCCTTCAGTATTCAGGTGGTGGTGATCGTAATAGTAGACAGGCTGTGTAATGGAAGCAGAATGATCCAGGATTTTTCGACCCGGGTATGTACGATTTAAATGAGCCATAACAGCACCATGTCCAGGCCATATCCCAAAAACAGCAGGCGGAATCACAAAGGAAACAACAGCACCTGAAGACTCGGCCGTTCTAACCAGCTCCGCAAGGACTTGAGACCTGTCTAAAAAAGCTGCAAAGCTCAGCCTTTCCGGGAAAGCCAGTTGGAAGCCTTGTTGCATGGCTTGCTGGTCAAGGCCGGGTAAAACACCATCAAAAGTGGTCAGCGGGTCGGGCTTGTACAGCCACCAGTGATGCCCTAACTTACTTTTAAAATAATGAAAAAGCTGCCTGCTTTTTCTTGCATTTCCATTCTGCCAGGCATGGATAAAGAAGTCCCAACGCCATGGCTCCCTGTAATAAATGATGTCTGATTGGTCGGGAAGTCTGTTAAACATCAGGCTGGGAGACAACACGATTAAAACCTCCTTTGTTTTGTTGCCCTTTGCCAAAAAATATTTCAGATACAAATATTGATTTTCCAATCCTCCCAGAGATTCGCCTTGCGACAAATTGATCATAGAAGCTGAAAACAAGCTTTCAAACAAGGCATGATGGCTGCGTCGTGACAAATTGCGACCATGTGAAATGCCGAGGACGAGATAATCATATCCTATTCCCTCAGGAATAATAAATAAATTGCCTTCCTGGTTGGCGTTGGAAAATTGGTTTCTGCCCACCCAAATGTGAGCAATACCGATCAGCGCAGCCAATAGAGTCAGCCATAAAGTAAAAAAAAGGATCGATCTGAGTAGGAACTTTTGCACCGCTAAAAATCAAAATAAATAAATGATACCTCTTCAAAATGTCCGTAAATCAGCCATGTAGTCAGCAGCACCATATATATGGCCCATCTGACCGGTTGCCTGAGTTTTGGGTTGAAATCCAGGCCAAACAGTTGGTTGCGATTCCAGGCTTCAAAACCCAATAAGAGCAACAAAATAACGGCCAATTTAGCATCCCAGGTTACAAAGCCGACTTTGGCATTTGAGAGAAACATGCCCTGAAAATATTGCATTGCATCTCCTATGGTGGGTGCTCTGAAAAAAATCCAACCCAAAAGCACCAAAAAAAATGTGACTGCCACACTTAATCCTTTGGGCAATGAAAATTGCGAAGACTCCAGCCACAATACAAAAACAAGGTATAACAGTGCATGGTATAAGCCCCAAACCACAAAAGTATAATTGGCACCATGCCACAGACCGCTCAAAGCAAAAACAATGATTACATTGAATACCAATTTAGATCCTGATACCCTGCTGCCTCCCAGGGGTAGAAATACATAATCTTTGAACCAGGTTGTAAGTGAAATGTGCCACCTTTTCCAAAATGACTTAATATTGGCAGCAAAATAGGGGTAATTGAAATTCTGCATTAGCTGAAAACCCAGGAGCAAAGCCAAGCCCATTGCCATCTCGCTATAGGCAGAAAAATCACAATATATCTGAACTGCAAACAGCAAGGCCGCCCACCAAAGGTCGGCTGCGGAAGAATCACTGATATGGCTAAAAACATGCTGGACTATGGGTGCACAGCTATCAGCGATCAGCATTTTTTTGATCAGTCCCCAAAGTATGAGTTGCATGCCAAGTCCTGCCTTATGACCATCAAAAAATCTGGGTTTTTCGATTTGGGGCAATAGGTTGGTAGCCCTCTCAATGGGTCCGGCTACCAGCTGGGGAAAGAATGAAATAAATGCCAGGTATTCTATCAAATGGGAAGAAGCCTTCAGTTTTTTTCTGTAAACATCTATGGCATAGGACATGGATTGAAATGTAAAAAAACTAATGCCCACCGGCAGCGCAATTTGCAGACTCCAGGCATGCACTTCTACACCTAAACTTTGCAAAGCAGCAATGGCGGAATTCACAAAAAACCCGGCATACTTAAACCAGGCAAGCATGGCAATATGAAATATAACCACCCCGGTCAAAACAACTTTTCTGTATGAGGGTAGTTTTTCCATCAACTTTCCTCCGCCATATGATACCAGAGAGGCTCCTGCTATCAGAGCCAGATACCTCCAATCCCACCAGCCATAAAAAATATAGGAAGCCAGCCACAAAACCACATTTTGCCATTTCAACCTGGACGAAGGAATGGCCCAGTAAATGATAAAAAATACCAGGAAAAATACCAGGAAGACAAATGAGTTGAAGAGCATGCCACGAATATATATATTTTTAAGCATCCATGAAACAATGAGATTCCTCTTTATCTGGATCAAAAAGTAATCATTCCTATTAAAATGAAAATCCGACTCCCTATTTACTAATTTCAACAGGGTGTTAAAAATTTCTAAACGAAGAAGGTATCAAAACCTAAAATTCCGGAGTTTCGTTATTATTGCAAATTGCTTATCTTGTCCTTGATCCGCGTGCAGGATGAGTGGGGTTTAGGGCATAAAAACCACAGAATCAATAATAAAGGCAATCAACAGAAACAAGAAAAAATGCAACTAAGTCACACAGAAATAGAAGCCATTCATCAACAGGTCTACATAGACAGTGCCTTTTTAGATGATCTCAAGGCAGAAATCAACAAAGTGATCGTAGGTCAGGAATCGATGGTTGATGGTTTATTGACCGGGCTTCTGACCAAAGGACATGTTTTACTGGAGGGACTACCCGGCCTGGCTAAAACACTGGCAATAAAAACCCTGGCCAGTGCCATGAACGGCAGTTTTAGCCGCATACAATTTACACCGGATTTACTTCCCTCAGACGTTGTGGGGACCATGGTGTACCACGCCCAGCAGCATACGTTTACGGTTCGCAAGGGACCTGTTTTTGCCAATTTTATATTAGCCGATGAGATCAACAGAGCACCGGCGAAAGTACAGAGTGCTTTGTTGGAGGCGATGCAGGAAAGGCAGGTAACCATTGGCAATGAAAGTTTTCGTCTGGAGGAGCCATTTCTGGTTTTGGCTACCCAAAATCCGATTGAACAGGAAGGTACCTATAATTTGCCGGAGGCGCAGCTGGATCGATTTATGCTAAAACTTCAAATTTCATATCCAACCCGGGAGGAGGAAAGAGATATTATGAGAAGAAATCTGTCCGGTGAGGGTATGCCTGTTACAAAACCGGTGATTGGGCTGGATACAATTCACAAAGCCAGAAAAACGGTATCTGAAATCTATATGGATCAACGCATAGAAAACTACATACTCGATCTGGTGTTTGCCTCCCGAAATCCTGAAAAAGCCGGACTAAAAGATTTAACAGCTATGATTGCTTATGGCGCCAGTCCCAGGGCTTCCATTAATCTTGCACTGGCTTCCAAAGCTAAGGCCTTTATCAACCGAAGGGGCTACGTAATACCCGAAGATGTGAAAGCAGTATGCCATGATGTAATGAGACACAGAATAGGGATCACCTATGAGGCAGAAGCTGAAAACATAACACAAAAAGACATCGTATCTGCGATTATCAACCACATTCAGGTACCATGATCAAAAAATATATATTTACCCTAACGATCCTGATCGCAGTAAACCACCTTTGGTGCCAAAAAGACCCATTGATGGAAATGGCAATGGAACATTTCGGCAAGCCGGAAGCCAAAAGTGTGTGGTGGCTGAAAGATTTTAAAGGTTTTTATGATCAATGCCATGAAATCAGAATGGTACTGGCTACTGACAACAATTCATTTAAAGGGGCATACGAGTTCCTTAGCAGCGGAGAAAAATTTTATCTCGATGGCAACTACGATGGCGAACAGATCATCCTGGTGGAAAGTGATAGTTTGGGCCGAACTACGGGAATTTTCAAAGGAGATATGAATGACGATGCCTTTTATGCGGAGTGGTCGGATCCCAAAAATATTGCTCAGGTGACAGTTTATCTGTCAACAGGTAACCCATCTGTCTTTCCCTGTGGAAATATTGGCTGGGCCCATCATTATAGTGCAAAAGGTCCTGACTCATTAAAAAAAGTCTCTGTATGGAAATATGAAGATCAGGTGCAAATACTTTTGTTTTATCCGGGTAGTCATCGCAGGATCGAAATGGAATGTCTTGATGATCAATGCCAGGAATTGAATCAACTCACCGGTGATATCGATGATGAAAGCCACTGGCATCTTTCTATCGATAAACAAAGTTTGATCAATGTCATAGATCAAAAAGAATATTTATACAATCTAAAATCCAACAAGAGTATTTACTTTGATTGTAAAACTTTTATGGATTTTGATGATAAGTATAGTCTGGTTTACCCTATTTCCGGCAGTATAAAATTCAATAACTGGGTAATGAGTGCTTGGACAGATAAGTACAGCAATTCAGGAAAGTATAGTCATAAGCAACAGAATAATTTCAGTGTATCTGACCGTGTTAGCCATGAAGAATATGGTAATGTAATACTTGATTTTTTTAATGATAAATTGATCAGTGGTGTATTTACGATACAATCCTCCAAATATGCAGAAGCCACAGAAATACCATTTACCTATCTTTTCGAAAAAGACAAAGAGGTATCCATAGCAGAAATATTTCTTCCCGAAGTAGCTCAGGATTCAGTCGTTGAACAATTGGTAAAAGAAATTAAAGTGGATAGAGCCGATGGCGATGAATTTTCCAGGTACGCTGCAGGTACATATCGAATACTATCTATTTCGGCAGAGGGTCTTGTTTGTCGGACACCTTTCAGCACCTTATATGGCCAGGATAAAATCGTGGTGGATAAAGAAAAACTAAAACGCTACCTTAAAAAAAATGCTGTTCCGATATGGTAAGTACAGCTGAATTGCTCAAAAAGGTCAGAAAAATAGAACTGCTGGCCAAGGGAAAAAGTCGTGAAGTCATGACCGGAGCCTATCACTCTGCCTTCAGGGGGAGAGGAATGACATTCAGTGACTCAAGAGAATACCAGCCGGGCGACGATGTAAGAGATATTGATTGGAATGTAACAGCCAGAACGCATATACCTCATATCAAACTGTTTGAGGAAGAAAAGGAATTGACTGTCATTATGATGATAGACACCAGCGCATCTGGTTTTTTCGGAAGTCCTGCCTCAAGAATTCAATACATAGCAGAAATCAGCGCCCTGCTTTCCTATAATGCGATCCGTGAGCAAAACAGACTGGGTGCCATTTTTTTCAGCTCGGCTGTAGATTTATACATATCCCCGGCAAAGGGAAAAAAACAAATGTTGCGCATCATCAGAGAGCTGTTAGCATGCACACCCGGAGCGGGGGGCAGCGGCTTAGAATCGGCATTGAAATTTCTCACTGCTACACAAAATAAAAGAGCCGTTTGCTTTTTGCTATCTGATTTTATACAGCATCATTATCAAACACCGCTTACGCTGGCTGCCAGAAAGCACGATATCATACCGTTGAGGGTTTGGGATGTATTGGAAAAAGAGATACCGGCTGCCGGGCTGATCCGATTATACGATGCTGAGCAGAAAAAATGGATTTGGTTTGATACATCGGATAAAATTGAGGCAAACGATTGGCGAAATTATTTTCGAAAATATGAAAATGCCTTTGAACAATCATTGATTGCCGCCGGTATCAAAGGATTGTCATTACAAAACGGGAGTGATTACTTACCTGCATTGCTCAAATTTTTCAGGAAAAGATGAAATTAGCATTTGTAGCCGGGTTTCTCTTTATATATTCATTTACCAAATCACAGACCTTTTTGGTAAAGGCGGATACGATCGCCCTAGGTGAAAAATGTGAACTTACATGGACCGCTGAGGAAGCCATCCATGGTAAGGTAAAAAAGTTCTGGTGGCGGGCAACTTTAAATCCCGAAGATAACAAGGATGTTACCCCATCGCCTCCGGATATAGAGTGGCTGGAAAGTCCATCTTCCGATTTCAGGTATTCAGGTGATACACTTTTACTGGAAGGAGATCCCAAAGGATCTGCACAATTTCGCTTTTTTGAAGGTGGACATTTTGAACTGGTAGATAGTGAAAAAGTAGTTGGCAGTATCGTCGTAAAGGCACCGGCAGTGCCGGAGGGCGAGATAACAGATATCATGGATATTGAGTCATTTCCTTCCTCATCCAACGTTGTTAAAAAGTTATTCTGGGTGGGTTTGGGACTCCTCACCATATGTCTGATGTATATTTTCTACAAAAGAAAAAAGAAGGGCGAACTCGACAGTAATCCGGAAACAGAAACATTTAAAACAAATTTATCGATTGAACAGCGGCTGGAAGAGGTCATGCAACACCGGGGTAACAATCAAAAACTGCAGTGGGCGACGGATGAATTGGCTTCTGTTGTCCGGCAATATTGTGTAGAAAAATTCGGAATTAATGCCAATGAAATGACAAGTTCTGAATTGATAAAAGAACTTAGAAATATAAATGCCGCTCATGAAGAAGCTGATAAGCTGGATTACATAATAGGATTAACAGACCAGGTCAAGTTTGCCAAAGCTCCCATCCAATGGGGGTTGATTGATGAAATGTGTCAACTTCTCAAAAGTCTCAACAACTCACAATCGAGCTAATATGAATTTTTGGACAGAAACATTTGAAAGACCCGCCATTTTATTTCTGGTCATAGTACCCATCCTATATCTCTTTTGGGTGTGGAAGATATTGCCAAAAATGATGCCATCGGTTGCCGTTTCTTCTGTCAATTCCATCCACCGAAAGAGGAGTTGGCGTTCAAAACTATCCTTGCTTCCTGAAATACTATTGTCAATGAGCCTTATGGCATTGGTTCTGACAGCAGCCGACCCTCGTAAATTGTGGTCAAAACAGGTAGAAGAAGGAAAGGGAATTGACATCGTACTGACCATTGATGTATCCAACTCCATGTTGACCCAGGACTTTGATCCCAACCGGATGTACGTATGCAAGAAGTTGGCTTCCGCATTTGTGAGCAGACGTCAAAGCGACCGGATAGGCTTGGTAGTATTTGGGGGTGCCAGCTTCACCCAATGTCCACTGACCATTGATCACGATGTACTCGTGGAAATGATCTCGCACCTGGAAGCGGGAATGTTGGGTGATGGAACGGCAGTTGGCATGGGTTTGGCAACAGCCATCAACAGGCTCAAAGATTCAAAGGCAAAATCGCGAATTGTGATCCTGCTAACAGACGGGGCCAACAATACAGGCACCATAGCACCTGCTGATGCCGCGTCCCTTGCATCTGAAATGGGTATCAAAGTATATGCAATCGGCATGGGTAACACCGGATTTGCGCTGGCTCCGGTACAAAAAGACATGAATGGCGAACTCGTGTTTGGCTATAGGCAATCCGATCTTGACGAAACGCAGCTTAGATCTCTGGCCGATCAAACAGGAGGTATGTATTTCCGGGCAAAAACCATTGAAGAACTCGATCAGGTGTATAAACAGATAGACTATTTGGAAAAGAGTGCTTACGAAGCAGAAATCACTAAAAAATATCATCCCATGTTTAAGTTCCCTGCTTTGGTGGCATTGGGTTGTATGTTATTTTCTATCGGGGTTAAATATTGGGGGTTAAAAAGATGGCTGTAATGGATTTTGAAAACCCAATATTCCTTTGGTTTTTACTTTTCTTACCCATCTTATATGGGGTGGTAAAAAAAGTACAAACCACGCTGCAAGTAAGAATGCAACCATGGCTTGGCACCACTTCAGCATCCGAATTTAAAAGATGGCAGGAAGCCACCAGACGTGCCAATTTCCTTGGGTTAGTTTCCATTGCTTTCATTTTAGTGGGCCTGGCAAATCCAAGGATGGGGCAAGAAGTACTAAGTGCCAAACAAATCAAAGGCGATGTCTACATTGCCATAGACATTAGCAAAAGCATGGATGCCACAGACTCGCCTCCCTCCAGAATGGAAGTGGTCAAAAAAAAGGCTGCTGCACTGGTTGATGTTTTAAAAGGGAACCGAATTGCCGTTCTCTTTTTTGCCGGCAGCAGTTATCTGGCAATGCCCCTGACCACTGATCATCAGGCTGCCATCACCATGATAGAAGCCAGCAATACTGACCAGGCCGGTATTCAGGGCACCGATATTTCGGGTATTGCAGCATTGGTGGCGGATGCCCATCAACGCTTGGGAAAGACTGAGGCCAATTTAATTGTCTTCACTGATGGAGAAGATCAGGAAAACGATGCAGCTTCAGGCATTAAAAAGTTGACTGATCAAGGAGTGCGCACGTACTTCATTGGGGCCGGAACAGCGGAAGGCGGAACGATTATGTTGGCAGATGGCCCCCTTACTGACGAGGAGGGAAACATAGTCTACACAAAACTCAATGAACGCTTATTGAAGGAGCTGGCTCAATACGGTAACGGAGCCTACTACCCTATTACTTCCAGCAATTGGTTAGAAAAAATAAAAAATGAAGTCGAAAATGATACGGGTGGAAAAGGGAGTGTGAAAAAAATCCATCAGCCCAAATCATATGCATACATATCGTTTCTGTTTGCCATAGTCTGTATGCTGTTTTTCGCATTTTACTTTTCAGGTGGTTTCAAGGCATCATCATTGAAAAAATACGGATTATTCATAACCTTCCTTTTAACTTCCATCCTGGGCTCTACCCAAACACATCCGAATTTTTCTTCGGGCAATGAAAAGTATAAAAACGGACAGTTTCAAGAAGCAGAGAAGTATTATAAAGAAGGTCTGAAAGAGCAGGATAACCCGGCAGCCCGGTATAATCTGGGAAACAGTCAGTACAAAACAGATCAACTGGAAGATGCCATCAGAAGTTATGAACAAGCCAAAAGTGCCCTTACAACTTCCAGCCAACAATACAAACTCCACCACAATCTGGGAAATGCCTACTTTAAATCCGGGAAAATAAAAGAAGCCATTGAAAGCTATAAACAAGCACTCAGGATACGACCCGGGTCGAAGGAAACTGCCATCAATCTGGCAAAAGCAAAACAGCAATTAGCAAAGCAAAAGCAACAACAAAAAGAAGAAAATTCAAAAGACAAGTCTTCACCGACTGAAAATAAAGAAGACAAAAAATCCTCGGAAAGGGGGACAAATCAGGATAAAAAAGAAATCAATTCAAAAGATAAAAAAGAAAAAGACCCTGGAAGCAACAAAGAAGCAACTTCCGGAGGGAAAGGTCAAAAAGAGGGAGAAGAGAAAAAAGGCAGCTGGGATGAAAAAAAGGCGATGCTTGATTTTATAGAGCGGGAAGAGAAAAAAGTCCAACAGCAATTGCGACATTTAGATGGAAAAGGTAAGAAGACCAAAAAGCCATGGTAACAAAATTTTAAAATTTCACCGTAAACGAAATAGCAAACAGAATTGTTATTTTTGTATGCTTTAAAAAGAAAAATTTATTTCACATGAGACCATTACTTTATTTGTTGTTTTTACTGCCTTTAATGGCCCAAGGCCAGGTAAGCAGTTTTTCGGTAGAGGTAGACAAAGACAGTATCCTGATGGGAAATACACTAAAAGTCACCTATATGCTAAAAAATGTGGACGGTAAATTTGAAGCACCGGAATTTAAGGATTTTACGGTAGTGTCGGGTCCCAATACCAGTTCTTCCATGTATTCTATCAATGGAAACACGACCAAATCTACCTCCTACACCTATTTTGTGAAACCCAATAAAGAGGGAGATTGCTTCATCGAAGAGGCTTATTTGATTCATCGAAATGATGAATCCAAAAATATGACGGCAGATGCGATCAAGGTGCGGGTTTTACCCAATCCCGCCGGCATCATTGAACCTTCCAATGAAAGCAGCCATGAGCGATTGTTTTTTTCCTGGCCTATGGAGACAGAAGGGGCAACACCAGCAGAAAAAGAGATACCTCAGAAACCAAAGAGGAAAATCAAACGAATCTGACACTACCCATGCGCTGCCTTTGGCTTTTCTGGTTTTTTCTACATGCTTCACAAATCTTATGGAGCCAGTCAACCCAATGGTATCTTGAAGCACCCAAACAGGCTTATACCCGTGGCCCGTTTGAAATAAGTTTTATTCTTGAAAACGGCAAGGGTACAAAGGTGGGCTTCCCTGATTTTAAAAATCTGGAGGTGTTGGCAGGTCCCTCGGTTTCCAATCAATATGCCAACATCAACGGTAAAGAAAGCCACACTACAACTTACAGCTTTCATCTGAGAGCGGACCAGCCGGGTGTGGTAATCATCGGGGAAGCAAGCATCGTTGTAAATGGAAAAAGCCTCAAGACAAGACCTGCAACCATTCAAATCATCAAACAAGAAGAAGGTTTGCAGACCAAGGATGGTTTACCGGCCTTTGTGAAACTCATGGTTTCAGATCATACCATCTATAAAGGGCAACAATTGGTAGCGGCTTATCACTTGTATTACAGGGGAAATATTGGTTTTGAAGATGCAATTCAACATCCGCCATTCAATGGATTTAGTGCCAAAGCTCTCGATGTCAAGAATGAAAACGTACCCGGCATTCAGGTGGGCGGTAAGCCTTATGAAGGCGTGTTAGCCGATGCGGTGGCATTGTTTCCCAAGACAACCGGAAAACTTAAAATCGACCCCTCATATTTTCCCATGAAGGAAAGATTACCCAATGATGATCCATGGGCCTATCCATTTGGCAGATACCGTTCCTTTCAATTGGTAACGGATGCCGAACAAATCGAAGTTAAACCACTGCCTTTACCTCTGCCACCTGATTTTAACGGTGTAGTGGGTAAGTATGAAGGAAACGCTTCTTTGGTCAATAATAGCGTTCACCAAAACCAAACCATTAATTTACGA
>CALJKQ010000299.1 GCA_937973565.1 uncultured Saprospiraceae bacterium
TGGCGGCGCGGTTTTCGAGGTTGCGGATGCGATCATCCAGCGCCTTCGAGCCGGAGTTGGCGGCTTGCGCGTCGAGTTCGTCGAGGATGGAGAGGCCGGCGGCGAGGAAGAGCCGTTCGGCGCCGAGGTCGCCCAGGGCTTCGATGAGTTCTTTCAACTAGAATGAAATAAAATCAGCCTCCTGTCTGGCTTGTCGGGCACTGTTGACTTCAGACTGCAGCTTCTTTTCGAGGGTAATATAGTTTTTGTACAAAGAGGAAAATTCAGCTACCATGCCCTGAGATTCTGCCAGGGCGTCGAGTGCCTGCTGCTGGAAAGCCTGCTTATGCAAGGCCAGGGTATCGAACTGCTGATGCAGGTCAACGAGCCTGTCTGCCACCTCTTGCAACAAATCGAGGGTCACCGGGGTATCATTGACAAATGCCCTGGATTTACCGCTGGGGGCAATTTCTCTCCTTACGATCAACTCGTTGTCGCCCGCTAATTCGAGTTCTTCTGCTATATCTTTCAGGTCAATTTCGGATATATCGAATTTGCCTTCTACAATGCATTTGGCATCAGGATCGAAGAGTACTTTGAGATCAGCTCTTTTACCCATGATCAGGCCGAGGGCACCCAACAGGATGGATTTACCTGCCCCGGTTTCTCCGGTAATGATGTTGAGACCTTTGTGCAACTCAATGCTCAGGTCTTTGATCAGTGCATAATTTTTAATTTCTAATGATTTCAGCATCGTTCAGTTATTGTCGGATCAATTTGCCTTCTGCCATCTTGTAGCGTTCATCGCTCAACTGAGCCAGTTCAGCATTGTGTGTAACGATAACAAAAGTTTGACTAAAATCGTTCTTCAGCTTTATGAATAGTTGGTGCATTTCCGTGGCATTTTGCAGATCCAGGTTGCCGGTAGGCTCGTCTGCAAAAATAATGGAAGGTTTGTTGATAAGCGCCCGTGCCACGGCTACTCTTTGTTGCTCGCCCCCCGAAAGTTCAGCCGGTTTGTGGTGGATACGGTCCGACAGTCCAAGGTAATCGAGTAGTTCAGCGGCCCTCACTGCAGCTGCTTTTTTGCTGTCGCCTTTGATCAAAGCAGGCATGCACACATTTTCTTCTGCGGTAAACTCATCGAGTAAGTGGTGAAACTGAAAAATAAAGCCCATGTGCTCATTTCTGAATTTTGCCAGCTTTTTCTCAGGCAGTTTGGTGAGTTCCATTCCATCAATGATCAACTTTCCGGAATCAGGCAGATCCAGGGTGCCCAGAATATGAAGCAATGTACTCTTACCGGCACCAGATCTTCCTACAATGGATACGACCGATGCCTTGCTTACTTCCATATCCACCTGGTCGAGTACCAGCAGATCGCCATATTTTTTGGTGATTTTTTCCGCTTTGATCATATTTGCATTCCTTCTTCAGAAGGATTAAATTTGGATGTCAAAATTAATAAAAAACACCAAAAGGCCTGCCATGCATTGAAGCACATCCAAAAAATAGCGCGTGATCAAAATCAAACACCCTGTGATAATTGTCTCCATGTAACAAATTCCAAAAAAATAAAGACTCCAATCCGGTTGTTTGATCTTAGCTATCAAATGGTTATATATAAAAGCTATTTTCATTCCAAAAACAAGGGTCATATTTTTGCACTTTAAATCGTTTCCAATAAAACAAGAGGGTGGCAAAGACCAGAAATTTGGTTAACTTTGGAACCTCAAATGATGAATCAACTGTATTTTTTCGCGGCATGAAGATTCTCCAACTTTGTAAAAAATTTCCATATCCGCTAAAGGATGGTGAGTCGATCGCCGTTACCTACCTCTCAAAAGCTCTGGTCAATCAGGGTTGTGAGGTTACTTTGCTGTCTATGAACACAGCCAAGCACTACACCGATATGGACAGTCTGCCCGACGATTACGACCATTATAAAAACATCTACGAGACCAATCTGGATAATACCATCAAACCCCATAAGGCCTTTTTCAACCTCTTCTCCAGAGAAAGCTACCATGTAAGCCGATTTGTTTCCAAAGACTTCCGTGACAAGTTGATTGAAGTATTGAAGAGCGAGGATTTTGACGTGGTTCAGCTGGAAACCCTTTATCTCACACCTTACATTGAAACCATCAAGGCCCATTCCAATGCCATCATTGCGATGAGGTCTCACAATATTGAGTTTGAAATCTGGGAGCGGATCACCTCCAACACCCGGTTTCTACCCAAAAAATGGTACTTAAAACACCTTACGGATAAACTCAAAAAATACGAGCTCGAAAGACTCAATGACTACGACTACCTGATTGCCGTTTCAGACCGCGATCTCAAAAAATTCAAACAGCTGGGTTACAAAAATGGAGCCATGGCCTCCCCTATTGGCCTGGAACTGAAAAATTATGTAACCATTAGTCGTAAGTCTGCCAACACTATTTGTTTTATAGGTGCGCTGGACTGGAGACCCAACAGGGAAGGACTCGATTGGTTTATTGCCAATGTATGGCCTGATTTGAGCAGAGAAATGCCGGATCTCAAATTCCACATTGCGGGCAGAAATACGCCGGCAGACCTTATTAACAATCGTGTCAAAAACATTGTGGTGCATGGCGAAGTGCCCAATGCCGTAGAATTTATCAACAGCCACAACGTCATGATCGTTCCGCTGTTTTCCGGCAGTGGCATGCGAGTAAAAATCCTGGAAGGCATGGCACTGAAGAAGACCATTGTCACTACTTCATTGGGTATGGAAGGCATTGACGCCGGTCACGGCAAGGAGCTGTTGATCGCAGATACCCCGGAAGCATTCAAGCAAGCCATAGAATTGGCCCTTTCTGATCAAAACCTCAGAGACAACATCGGGAAGTCTGCTCAGGAGTTTGTACAACAATACTACGACCACACAACCATTGCGTCCAGACTGATCGAAAAATACAGACAGCTTTTGGCACAACCTTACCAAAAGCATTGATTTATCCTGCTGGATTATTATTTAGGGAAAATTTCGTTGGCAATAGATAGCGCTTTGATAAAGGCCAGTTCATCCAGTTGCGGATCTATGCCTTCTTCATCAAAATAGAAAATCAGGTTTTCGGTAGGCATATTTCCGGTCAATTCATCTTTGGCCATCGGACAACCTCCAAACCCTTTGATGGCGGCGTCAAACCTGCGGCACCCCGCTTTATAGGCAGCTTCAATTTTTTCTCTCCATTGCAAGGGTCGGGTATGAAAATGGGCGCCGATTTCTACTTTCGGATAAGCGGGAACCAGGTGTTTAAATAGATAGGTAATGCTCTCCGGATTGGCAATGCCAATGGTATCTGAAAGCGCCACAATATCAACTCCTTTTTGAGACATGGTTTCAACCCACTTTGCACAAATGTCTACATTCCATATATCGCCATAAGGGTTGCCAAAGCCCATAGACAGGTAAACTACCAGCGATTTGCCCTTTTTGTCGCACAGTTCCAGGATCTCATCCAACACCTCTACCGATTCTTCTATGGTAGCATTGGTGTTTCTCATTTGAAATGTTTCAGAAATGCTGAAAGGATAGCCCAGGTAACGAATTTCATCAAAAGAAGCAGCGTCCTGAGCACCTCTTGTATTGGCCACAATAGCCAGCAATTGGGTATCGGAAACAGTGAGGTCGAGTTTTGATAGCACCTCGGCGGTATCCTTCATTTGGGGAATGGCTTTGGGTGAAACAAAGCTGCCAAAATCGAGGGTATCAAAACCTACCTTCAGCAACTGGTTGATATACCTAACCTTGTCTTCGGTGGGAATGAACATTTCAATGCCTTGCATGGCATCTCTTGGGCACTCTATAATTTTAACCTCGCGCATTTGCTTACAAAATAACACCATTTTTCAAAACCATGCATGGCATCGCGCTATTATATTCTTGTTAAATTTGCACCATGAAACGAAACATTGCTACCCTCATCGGCTTCCTGTTGTTCCTTATGGGCTTCCTTTCCCTCGTATTATCGCTGGTGGGTCTGAAGTTGGATGTACTGGGCTTCCTGTATAAAGTGGGACCCGGCTTTGCCATGCTGGTGCACATCATACTGATGGTGGGAGGATTGGCGGTGCTTTACGTTTCCAGGGTCGGAATAGAAAGTGACCCGATAGAATAAACCTCTCCTTCACGTCCCAATCGGGTATTGGGGAAAATTTCTGAACATTCTGTAAGAAAAGCATCCAGCAACTTGTACCGCGACGAATAATGACCGGTAATCAGCAAACCGGCCTGAGCTCTTTTCGCAATTTCTGCTGCTTGTCCTGAAGTGGAATGCTGGCGAAGTATGGCCTCCTTTTCCATGTCGTTGAGATAGGTGGTTTCATGGTACAACACATCAACCCCCTTGATTTCATCCACAATGGAAGGCAAAAAAACAGTGTCTGATAAAAAAGCGTATGTCCTCAATGCAGTTTTGGGCAAACACACCTCATCCGGTTCTACCCGCTGACCACTGCTGCGTATGACCGCGCGGTCAGTTTTGAGTGTTTTCATTTCATCAACAGACAAGCGGTAAATGGGCAGTTTCTGAACGTCCAAATTGCGCTCCTGGATGCGTTCTTTAAACAAATACCCCATTGTGGGAAGTCTGTGAGATAGTGGAAGCGACTTTACCTCCAGGTTGCCATCTGTATAAACGGTTTGTGAAACTGAGGCATCATATTCTGCGATGTTGAGCTCAAAATTGAGTTGAGCCTGTGACAAACCCAAACAAGTATCCACGAACTGATGGATACCCACAGGACCGATGATCAGCAAGGGTTCTTTTCTGGAATAGTGTAAAAACGAAGTAACAACACCGGGCAGCCCAAAAATATGGTCTCCATGCAAATGACTGATAAAAATGGTTTTGATCTGATTCCTCTTGATCTTAAAGCGCGATAGTTGTATCTGTGTGCCTTCTCCACAGTCGATCAGGTACAAATCATTGTGGTAACGCAGGACCTGTGAAGTAGGAAAGCGATCGAAGGCAGGTTGTGAAGAACTGGTGCCGAGCAGGGTCAGTTCAAAGGCATTCATTTATTCTTCTTCCGAAAGTTCGTCTTCTATTTCACTGAATATCACAAAATCGATGGACTCCTGCAGGGTAGGAATAATAGTCAAAATAGTTTCCAATCTTGAAATTTCAATCAGTTTTTTAACCGTTGGGTGAGTAGCTCCTGTCAAGATAAAATTGCCAAATTCCTTCCACAAACGGTTGGCGGTAAGGATGGCGCTCAGGCCTGAAGAGTCAACATATTCAACGTCCCCCAGGTTAAAGATGAGGTTTTTGGTACCTTCATTGCTCAGAAATATAAATTCTGATTTCAAATCCGGAGCGATCAGCGAATTGAGGTTTTTCTCATTGAGGGTAAAAACCGAGTACCTGTCTTGTTTGTCTATACTGAACTTCATTGAGTTGTCGTTTTAACCGATCATTTCAATCGGATTTCTTTAATTGGACGGTAAAATTAATCATTTTTCCAAAATAAATGTTGAATTACTGGATGGGAAAGGCTAAAAACTCGATGAAGTCAGTTTTAGAAAAGTCCACCTTGTTGTCGGGTTAAATGACAAAATGATCGTGCAAATACCATTTTTGTCAAAAAATACGGTTTGGTATGGTTTTTACAGCAGTATTTGACGACATATTATGTAAAAAAACATTAATATTGTTCTAATTATAATCACGGAATTAAAAATGAATAGAAAGTTTTCACCTAAGGTCAAAAAAATCATCCAGCAAAGCCGGGAAGAAGCCCTGAAAATGGGTCAGTCTTCTATTGGCACCGAGCATTTTTTGCTGGGTATCCTCGAAGATACCGAGGGTTTGACTGCCAAGGTTTTTAATTCTCTTGAAATCGATGTGGATGCCCTGAAATCCAGGATTTCTGAATCCAATATCAGAGAAACAGAATCTGACAGCCATTACAACATGGGAGGAGGTGTCATCCCTCTCAATAAAAATGCGGAAAAAGTACTCAAAGTAACCTTCCTGGAGGCCAAGGTGTACAAAAATGAAGAGATTCAACCGGAACACCTGATGCTTTCCATCCTGAAGCACAAGGATAATACAGCTTCCATTCTATTGGATGAATTCAGTCTGGATTACGATACCTTCAAAACAGAACTGGAATTTGTAAGGCAGGAAATGGATGCCGGATACAGCGATTTCTTCAACCAGGCACCTTCCGACTCGGATACACCCATGGATGATGATCTGGGCAACGAGGGCATGTCTACCTCACGCAAGCCGGGTTCGACCAGCAAGTCGCGCACTCCCGTGCTTGACAACTTTGGCAGAGACGTTACCCGTTTGGCCGAAGAAGGCAAGCTCGACCCTATCATCGGCAGGGAAACTGAAATCGAAAGGGTTTCTCAAATCCTCAGCAGAAGAAAGAAAAACAATCCCATCCTCATCGGTGAACCCGGTGTGGGTAAAACAGCCATCGTAGAAGGACTGGCACTGCGCATCATGCAAAAAAAGGTCAGCAGGACCCTTTTCAATAAGAGAGTAGTAATGCTCGACATGGCTGCCATGGTGGCAGGCACCAAATACAGAGGTCAGTTTGAAGAAAGGATGAAAGCCATCATGAATGAGCTTGAAAAAGCCAAGGATGTTATCCTTTTCATCGATGAAATACACACCATTGTGGGTGCCGGTGGAGCCACAGGTTCCCTGGATGCATCCAATATCTTTAAGCCTGCATTGGCAAGAGGAGAATTACAATGCATCGGTGCTTCCACCCTGGATGAGTACAGACAATACATTGAAAAAGATGGAGCGCTTGACAGAAGGTTCCAGAAAGTAATGATCGAACCACCTTCGGTTGATGATACCATTCACATCCTTCACAACATCAAAAGTAAGTACGAAGAGTTTCACAATGTCGATTACTCAGATGCAGCCATCGATGCTTGTGTAAAACTCAGTGAGCGATACATTACTGACCGCTTTTTGCCGGATAAAGCCATTGACGTTTTGGATGAAGTGGGCGCACGTACCCACCTCAAAAACATCCACGTACCCAAACACATCGAAGAACTGGAAGCCCAGATCGAAGATGTAAGGGAAAAGAAAAATCAGGCTGTTCGCAACCAGCAATACGAAAAGGCTGCCGATCTGAGAGATTCAGAATCCAAGCTGGTAAAAAAACTGGAGCAGGCTAAAGAAGAGTGGGAAGAAGAAAGCAAAACCAGAAGATATCCTGTAGGTGAAGAAGAGATCGCGGAAGTGGTATCTATGATGACCGGCATACCGGTGAACCGGGTAGCCCAGCAGGAAAGCAAGAAACTGGTAAAAATGACCGAAGACATCAAGGCCATGATCATTGGTCAGGATGAAGCCATAAGCAAGATTACCAAAGCCATTCAGCGAAACAGGGTGGGTCTCAAAGATCCTTCCAAGCCCATTGGTTCCTTTATCTTTTTGGGACCTACCGGGGTAGGAAAAACCCAGTTGGCCAAAGCATTGGCTAAGTATATGTTTGATTCAGAAGATGCCCTCGTAAGGCTCGATATGAGTGAATACATGGAAAAATTCTCTCTGAGCAGACTCATTGGTGCGCCTCCGGGATATGTAGGATATGAAGAAGGGGGACAGCTGACAGAAAAAATCAGGAGAAAACCATATTCCGTTATCCTGCTTGACGAAATTGAAAAGGCCCACCCCGACATCTTCAACATCCTGCTTCAGGTGTTGGACGATGGTCAACTCACCGATGGTTTGGGCAGAAAAGTCGATTTCAAAAACACCCTGATCATCATGACTTCCAACATTGGTGTTCGCCAGTTGAAAGACTTTGGTATGGGTGTTGGCTTTGCGACCAGTGCCAGACAAGAGTCAGAAATGGACCACAACAAAGGGGTGATTCAAAATGCACTCAAGAAGACCTTTTCTCCGGAATTCCTCAACAGGATTGATGATGTGGTTATCTTCAACAGTCTGGATAAAGAACACATCTTCCAGATCATTGATATTTCATTGAAGGATCTGCTCAAACGATTGAGTAACCTCGATTTTCATCTTGAATTGACGGATGAGGTTAAAAACTTTGTGGCCGAAAAAGGGTTTGATCCCAATTTTGGTGCCAGACCTCTGAACCGGGCTATTCAAAAGTACATTGAAGATCCGTTGGCAGAGTTTATTTTGTCAGAAAACCCTGAGCATGGTTCCAAATTAATGGCGGAACTAGACAAGGATAATGACAAAATAATTGTTAAATTTGCGAGAGAAATCGAAACAAAAACTGAATAATAGCGAAAAACACATAATTAAACGTAGTGCCCAGCAATGGACTCTACGTTATTTTTTTTAATAAAAGTTAGCACATTTGGCAAAAACACAAGACAATCAAGACAAATTCAACTTCAGGTTGAACCGTCAGATAAAAGTACCCAAAGTAAGGATCGTAGGTGACGATTTCGAAGCCATTAGCAATGTGGCAGGTAAAACCGTGGAAGTGGGTGTGTACAATACCAACCAGGCCTTGGAATGGGCAGAGATTTTGGGCATTGACCTCGTAGAAATTACGCCCAATGCAGATCCCCCCGTTTGTAAACTCATCGACTTCAAAAAATTCATCTACGACAAGAAGAAGAAAGAAAAGGAGATCAAAGCCAAGGCACAAAAGACCGTGGTAAAAGAGATTCGTTTTGGCCCCAATACAGATGAACACGATTTTGAGTTTAAGACCAAGCACGCCCGCAAATTTTTGGAGGAAGGTGCCAAGGTTAAAGCGTATGTTCAGTTCCGGGGAAGATCCATTGTATTCCACGACAGGGGTGAATTGCTCCTGCTGAAATTCATCAAAGAATTGGAAGATATGGGTGCAGCAGAAGAACTGCCAAGGCTGGAAGGAAAAAGAATGGGTGTGGTGATAGCGCCCAAAAAGAAAAAGTAAATTTCCGGCTGTAAGCCTCTCTGGTCATAACAACCATAGATTATGACTACCTTAGCTTCACGGATCATCTGTTATCGTGGAGCTTCAAAAAAAACTAAATACAACTGCCCTAACCATGATTGGCATTGGTGCCAGCATTGGTTCGGGCATTTTTGTTACACCCGCCGACACCATCGAGCGGCTGCCCCATTACGGCTGGGCGTTATTACCCTGGCTTTTGGGAGGCATTGCCGCTTATTGCGGTGGCCTTACTTTCGCAGAACTGGGAGCTTCCAGGCCTAAAGCCGGTGGTGTCTATGTCTATCTAAAAGAAGCCTACGGCGATATGGCCGGCTTTCTGTATGGCTGGTGTGTACTGCTGGTCATCAATACAGGAGCGCTGGCAGCCCTGGGCATCGCCTTCTCAGATTACATGACCTTTTTTTATGACCTTACACCGCTTGCCTCCAAATTACTGGCTATCTGCGTTATCCTGGGTCTTTCGGCCATCAACAGCCTGGGAGTAGATTATTCCGACAAGCTGGCCAGGATTTTTACTGGCCTCAAATTAACGGCCATGCTTATTATCATCGGTGTTGGTATTTGGGCATTGAGCAGAGATGCCGGCCCTATGGTTGCAGGATGGCAACAAGCTACACCCGTAAATTTATGGTCAGGACTTAGCGGAGCCTTTATAGGGGTATTTTGGTCCATCGGAGGCTGGCACCACATCAGTTACGTAAGCAGTGAAGCCATCAACCCGGGGCGCGACATTCCCAGGGCCCTGCTATTGGCGGTTGGCGTTATCACCTTAACCTATTTGACCATCATAGCCGCCTACATGGCTATGCTGCCTATGGAGCAGATCATAGCTTCCAAAAGAGTAGCCGGCGATGCGGTTGCCCATTTAATGGCAGGCGGTGGCAAAATGGTGGCCATTTTTATTGCCATATCCATTTTTGGAACCATCGCCATCTATACCATGAGTGCACCGAGAATTTATTATGCCATGGCCAAAGACAAGGTATTTTTTGAGGCGGTAGGCAAGGTGCATCCCAAATTCAACACGCCCGCCAACGCCATCTTTTTACA
Source organism: uncultured Saprospiraceae bacterium (assembly GCA_937973565.1). GTDB lineage: Bacteria > Bacteroidota > Bacteroidia > Chitinophagales > Saprospiraceae > JADKBO01. The sequence goes on from CALJKQ010000299.1 coordinate 9,964, forward strand.
GGCTGTTTGGGCGTGCATCCTGGTTTTAATCTATGGCTCCTTTATGAAAGTGATTGCTTTTGTTACCTTTATGGACATAGCCTTTATGTCTCTGGCAGCCGGGAGCATCTTTGTGTTCAGGTATCGCAATGGGGTACCGTCCGTTTTTCATGTGAAGTGGTTTCCATGGCTGCCTTTGGTATATTTGATCATCTCCCTGGCCTTTGTGTTCTACACCCTGCTCGATCTCAATGAAGGAGCCATCGCCGGCTGTATCATATTATTGGTCGGAATTTTTGTCTATCGGTTTTTCAGAACCCGCGAAAACAAAGTTCAGCTTTGATCCGGGCAGTTGCTGAGCCAGATTCGGGAGATACATTTCGGGAATATACAAAATCTGTAAGTATCCACCTGTGGTCTGTCCGTCTTTCATCAGGATAAACAATTTTCCTGAGGGCGTTAATTGAACCATGCCGGGTAAACATCCGGTGCTGTTAAATGCTTCAGGGTAAGATGTTACCGTGACTTTCTCCAAAAAGGTAAAGGCTTGCCGGTTGCTTTGCACATCCAGTGTCAGCGGTTGTGAAAAGAAGGCCCTGGCTTTGTCTGCTCCCAGCCAATGGAAATCAGGCCCTGGAAAAATGGGGATTTTTAACTGAGGTACGGCATATTCTGCCAGACTTTTGATTTCGGATAAGTAAATGTGCGTATGAAAAGAGATTTCACTTTGAAACGACAAAGACCTCATGCCCAGCGAAGGCAGTGAAGATCTGCTGTTCAAGACCCTATCTCCCTGCCAGCCACCCTTGATGCCTATGTATCGGAAAGCGAAAGAACGGGCATACTCCAGTATTAATACATCCCCGGCCCGCAACATCAATAAAGTATCTTCGATTGGCACGCCGTTTACACTTACTTCCCCTATCCCTGCTATGACAGATACTGTAGTCGCGTTTTCAAATTCAAGGGTAAGGGACAAGGGGCCAACTTCCAAAACGGCATCGTTGCTGTTGTTGTCAAGCAAGGCATTGGCCAGATCTCTTGCCTGGCTGTCCATGGGACCACCTGCAGGAATACCACGGTGGTTTTGTCCCCCCCTGCCCTCGTCCTGCAGGGTACAGTAACATTGTTTGCTTTTAATGATGGCCCTTGCTGTTTCACTTTTCATGGTCACCGTATGACAGCTTTCAAAATGACGCGATCCCCTACCTTCCAGGGAGTCTGAAGGAATATATTGCCGTTGCCGGATTCCACCGGTGTTTTGCCGATGATGTGCCAACCACCGGGAGAAGGGCAAGGATAAATGCCTGTAAAATGGTCTGCAATGGCAACAGAACCGGCATTGACACGATTATCGGGCGTGGCTTTTCTGGGAATACGGATTTTTTCATTGCCTCCGCTCAGGTAAACAAAGCCGGGAAGAAAGCCAATGCACGCTATATAATATTCACAATTACTATGTAAGGAAACCAGGGTTTCAAAATCCAGGTTCAAATGCTCACACACCGTTTTTGTATCACCCCATTGGGGATCGTACTCCACCGGCAACGTAAAACTTCTGCCTTGTTCTTCCTTCGGCAGGGGAAGAGAACCAATAAAATCGAATATCTCATTCCATTTATCTGTCTTTTCATTTTTCAACGTTAAGCTGTTGATGCCGGCAATGGCTTCGTTTACCCATCCGCGTTGCATTAGCTGATGAGCGCATTGACCCAGCCATAAACTCATGGTGCGACTGCCTTTTGTTGACAAACGGATTTGGGATACCTGCTGTGACCTCCATACAACAGCCTCTGCATTAAGGGCCGAAATGACAAGGCTATCCATCAATCTTCACATCCAATGGGAGCTCCCGGTGGCAGAGAAACAGGCGCACTCAGTTCCGGTAACTCATGCGCTTCCAACTTTTCCATCAAATACAACAGGTATCGTAAATGCGTATCATCTCCATGGGATCGGGCCCAATTTTTTTTCAGAGGTCGCAATACATCGAGGGCTTCAACGGCAATATCAGATTCTTTGTGATTCGTTGCCATGCTCATCAATCGCAGGATCCACCTCCTTTCTGCCAGGATTTGCAAAGTGTGAGGATTGGCCTTGTCTTCGATTTGAAGATAGCGGTGGATGGTTGCAAAATATTCTTTTAAGCCCATCTGGTCCGGATTCTGGACTCTGGCCAGCCTCTGTGGATGAAGCAGTAGGGATAAAACATGGTCAATCGTTGCTGTGGCCGCCGTTTGCTGATCGAGCCCATAACCTGTTTTTTGTTTCATGCTTTCCCGATTGTGATCGTAGCCAAAAGCATGAGGGGGTATGATTTCAAACCAACGGGAAGGAAAAGCCAACTGACTTGTGTCCAGGGTAGCCAGCAAAGCTGCTATGGCCTTTTTCTGATCTTCCTGCGACACTGCTTTCGTTTTACCGGGCGCATCTTCCCCTTTTATATCGTAATTGTATCGATAACCTCCTATCCATTTGGCTGCCGCTTCCACCTGGTATCTTTGCATGTGGTAAATGGGGACCAATACTTTTTCCAACTCAGAGAAGGGAGTGCCGGAAGCAATGCTGTTTTCACCAAACCTATCCAGGGCAACTTTGCGCAAACCCATGATTCTTTGCAATTCTGCCACTGCATCTTTGCCGTTGTCCCACAGATGGGCATCGGCGTGGGCACTGCCATCGGGTCTGGCATCGGGATCTGACAAGTAATACAAACCCATGGCTTTCGTATCCGCGATTATATTCAACAGATCACCTTCTTTTACATTGGTTTTGTATCCGTAAACAATGGCTCTTTTATCCCACATCCCGATTTTATTGTCATAAGCCTGGCTCAGATCGGCTTGTCCTCCGGCAGCCGTCACAACCAATGGGTGGGGATAATCCATGACAGAAGCCCGGTCATTGACACTGGCAGCAAAGTTGTGCGCCAATCCCAGGGTATGCCCTACTTCATGAGCCGAAAGCTGACGGAGTCGAGCCAAGGCAAGGGCGGTCATTGGCGAAGGATCTTCATTTCCCTTTTTGTATAACGAAAGTAAGCCCTGTGCGATCATAAAGTCCTGCCTCACCCGAAGTGAACCCAGGCTCACATGCCCCTTGATAATTTCTCCATTTCTGGGATCGTAAATGGTGGCGCCGTATGACCAACCCCGCGTGCTTCTGTGCACCCACTGTATGGTGTTGTATCGCACATCAAGCGGATGAGCATCGGCAGGTAATTCCCTTACTTGAAAGGCATTGATAAAGCCGGCTGCTTCAAAAGCTTCATTCCACCACAGGGCTCCCTCTATCAGCGCTGTTTTAATGGGCTCCGGGCAGCCGTTGTCTACATAATAAACGATGGGTTCTACGGCTTCGCTCTTATCCTTATCAGGGTGTTTCTTTTCCAGTCTGTGCCGAAAGATCAGCTTTTTTTCGATGGGTTGGTGAATGGGCGTAGCATAGTCGTAGTAGGACAAATCAAAATAACCGGAATAAGGATGAAAAACCCTGGGCTGATAACCGGGATCCGGCAATGCCACAAAAGATGTGTGCTGGCGATACGAAACAATTTCATCGGTTGGGGTTACAGATTTAATGTGGTCTCCGGTTGCCTCTCCTACCAGTGTTAGCCACGCTTCGAATTCTACGTTTTTGGGGAAAGCGTGGATTTCTTCGGGAATGACCACACTTTTGCTTTTGTCTGTTTTATAGTTGCCTTGCTTACTATCTTTAAGTTGACCTGCCGCACCCATATGGTCTTCCGTTAAAAAAGGGGAGAGATCAATGTACACTCCATCAGTTGTGTCCTTCTCCACTACAAAGCCATACAATACGGATGAAGCAAAAGCATCTTCTACGGTTTTTCTTTCTGCATCGTTTTGGGTAATGGCCCTGTATTGGGTATTGGACTCTACCAGCAAGACCCGGTTTCCAAATCGCCTGAACTGCACCAGCTTCTGACCGCCTATTTTGCCTCTGTCAAAACCTATGTCGTTGGAACCAACGCCCGATGCAAAATAGTGAACCAGGATAAAGTCTTCATTAAAACGATGGAGTTTTAGCCATACTTTACCGGTTTTGGCATTGTATTCTATATTGTACAGACCGGAATAAGTCTGGCCTTTCCCATAGAATGCAAAGCAAAGGGTAAAAACAAGCAGGATGCAATACTTTGTCATTAAATCAAATTTAATCAAAGATAAAAAACATCTTTACTTGCCTTAACCTGCCAATGAAACCCTTTTTGTTTTTTTACTGCTCTTTTTCAACACCGAGCGAATCAAATGCCCCACCTTATCAGCCTCGGTCAGGAAGCCGTCGTGTCCCAAATCAGAGTGAATTTCTGCATACCTGGCATTTGCTATATGGGATGCCAGATGCTTTTGCTCCTGAACCGGAAATAACAAGTCGGAAGTAATACCAATGACGAGGGTGTTGGCTTTTATGCTTTTGAGTGCCTCTTCAGTAGAAATTCGATTGCGGCCCACATCATGACTGTCCATGGTTTTGGTAAGTGCATAATAAGAATAGGCATCAAAACGATCGACCAGTTTTTGCCCCTGGTATTGTTGATAGGAAGCAGCCCTGAAGTTATCAATACCCCTCGTTGTTTCCTGCTGTGTTTGGTTGTATCCTTTGGCCGTGCGATAACTTAGCATGGCAATGGCTCTGGCAGCTTTTAAACCCTGCTTGCCGCCTTCGGCAGTCCTTTGAAAAAAACTATTGTCCGCCTCAATGGCCATCCTTTGGCTTTCGTTGAAGGCTATGCCCCAGGGGGAATGAACGGCATTGGTTGCAATTAACACCAGGTCTTCAAATACCGATGGTCGTAGTATTGCCCATTCCATGGCAATTTGTCCTCCCAAAGAAGCACCGGCCAATAGTGCTATGGATGGCAAACCAACATGTTGTCTCAAGAGTTCAAAGCAGCCTGCAATGTCGCGGGACGTAAACAAGGGAAAATCATCAAAATAGATTTGACCCGTTGACTGATCCTCACTCAATGGGTGAGTTGAACCATAGGGTGAACCCGGATTGTTGACACATACCACAAAGTATTTATCAGTATCAATGGCTAGCCCCTTTCCTACCACCCCGGGCCACCATTCCACCGGATTGGCATTGGCAGTAAGGGCATGAACTACCCATACTACATTGTCTTTTTCTGCATTGAGCTTTCCAAAGGTTTGGTAAGCCAATTGGAGCCCGGCCACAGAACGGCCGGACTCTAAATTATAATTCTCCTGAAGTCTGAAATATTTAATCGTGGTCATAATTAGGATTTAATAGCCTGAAAGCCATTTTTAAGGTCATTGATGATATCGTCTACGTGTTCGATACCTACGGATAAACGGAGTTGGTTGGGCTTCACACCGGCAGCCTGTTGTTCCTGTTCTGTCAATTGCTGGTGCGTTGTTAGCGCTGGTTGAATGATCAGAGATTTGGCATCGCCTACATTGGCCAGGTGGCTGATCAAATGAAGGTTGTCAACCAGTTTTTTGGCAGCTTCACTGCCCCCTTTTACATCAAAGGTAAGTACACCACCAAAACCGTTCTTCAGGTATTTTCTCGCCAGTTTATGGTAAGGACTGGATGATAATCCCGGATACGATACGCTTTCTACCAGGGGATGGGCCTCCAGCCACTGGGCAATTTGCAATGCATTTTCTACAGTGCGTTGAACGCGCAAAGAGAGCGTTTCCAAACCTTGCAACAACAGGAAGGCATTAAATGGACTCAAGGCCGGACCATAGTCCCTCAATCCTTCTACCCTGGCCTTGATGGAAAAGGCAATATTGGGTAAGCCCAGCGGATTGTTTTCACCAAAAACTTCTGAAAATACCAAGCCATGATATCCTTCTGCCGGTTCACTGAATTGAGGAAATTTTCCATTGCCCCAGTTGTAAGTTCCTCCGTCCACTATGATGCCGCCAATGCTGTTGCCGTGGCCACCAATCCACTTGGTAGCAGAAGCCACTACTATATGGGCTCCGTGATCGAGGGGTCTGAACAAATAACCGGCAGCACCAAAGGTGTTGTCGACAATCAGGGGCAGGTCATATTTTTGGGCGATGGCTGCAATCTTTTCGAAATCCGGTATATTGAATCTGGGATTACCAATGGTTTCCAAATAGATGGCCCGGGTCTTTTCGTCGATGGCGACTTCAAAACTTTCGGGCTGATCACCATTGGCAAACCTTGTCTCGATGCCCAGTCTTTTGAAAGCAACCTTAAACTGATTGTAAGTCCCGCCATACAAAAAGGAAGTACTGATGAAGTTGTCGCCTGCCTGCAGGATGTTGTTGAGTGCAATGAATTGAGCTGCCTGTCCTGATGCCACTGCCAGTGCAGCTACTCCGCCTTCCAGCGCTGCAAGTCTTTTTTCCAGTACATCGGTGGTAGGGTTCATGATGCGGGTATAGATGTTGCCAAACTCTTTTAAGGCAAATAGATTGGCCCCATGTTCTGCATTGTTGAATACATAGGAACTCGTCTGGTAAATGGGTACAGCACGCGCATTGGTGGCGGTGTCAGGATGGTGACCTGCATGCAGCTGCAGGGTTTCGTAACGGTAGTTTTGAATGCTCATGATAAAAAGTTTTGTAATAATTTGATTTAAAGAAAAAATAAAGGTAGACCTGACCTGTATAGCAGGAGCCTCATTGAAATCTTAATAATGGTTGAATAAGGCGATCTCTGCTGTTAACAGAAACAACAACAGCAACAACAACACATCATATGAACCGATGTGATTCGCCAGGAAGATTTTAAAGGTAGAATTTGTTTGTTCATTTCTTTTAATTGATATTTTATATTCCCCAAAATTGGGCAGGAATTGGCACCTTTCACTTTGGAGGTTGCCTGAGGATCACAGAGCCTGTTCTCTTCCCTCATCTGTATAAAGTATCGCGAAATAACAAAACTGAGAATGGTATTTACGCTAAACTCGTGGCACAAAGATAGATTCAAGTTTTTGACAAAATCAAGTACCCAATCAAAAATAAAGCAAATTATATTTGGTTATGGCCAAAAAGACTTTCACAAACAACACAAAATCAACAAGTTAATTAGATGGAATTTTTTTTTGTTAAAAATGTGTTACACGCATTTAATTCCTGATCATCATCATTCTTGGAGGCCCCTGTACATTATTTTGGGCGGGAGAAAATCCGGACAATCGATAACTGAGGCTAAATAAGAAATACCGGCCAATACCATTGGTTGTCAATTCCTCTACATAGGTATCTCCCACATTTCTGGTAATGCCCTGGCCAACATTGAAGATATCTGCTACCCTGAATTTGGCAGTTAAACGATCGTTGAACAATCTTTTGGAGAAAGCGGCATTGAACATGGTAAGTGTCACAGATTCATCAAAGGCCTGACCTGTATAGATGTTGTGGTTGATATCACTTTCCAGGGTAAATCCCTTTCCAAAATTGACCAACAGATTGGATCGCAGTGTATGGATTACATAGCTGGCATTCTGACTTGTATTGATGGAATATTTGTTTTCGGTATACGAATTTTCATAAGCACCCAACAAGGAAATCACTTTGTTGTTGATGTTTTCCAATTCAATACCAAACCGCGGTGACAAGCTTACAATGTCATTTTGAATACCGTTGATGAAATTGATGGATTCTGTCACAGATCCTCCGCCAAACAACCTGGATTTGATGCGCAGTTTTCTGATGGGTGAAGAATAGGAAAAATTGAGACTGGCATTTTTCTGATTATCCGTGTTGATGGGTCGGGTTGATTTTATCAGATCCTGACCAATGACTTGCTCGTTTACAATTTTGTCTTTGGTATACCTCACATTGATGAAGGCAAACAAATTCCTGAAATTGAAATTATCAAAAAAACTATACCTCAAATTGAGACCGTGCGCATATTCAGGTTTAAGACCGGGGTTACCCACTGAAACCTGCAATGGATCAGAGTTGTCTACAATGGGCTGCAATTGGGTGACAGAAGGTTCGTTGATACTGGTATTATAGCGCAATCGCAGGTTTTTGTCTATCCAATTGATGGTTGCTGACGGAAGGAAATAGTTGAATGACTTTTCGGTAGTTACGCTGCCGGGGTTGTCGCTGATCCCTTTGATTACGCTGTGCTGATAGACGAGGTCTACATTGATGCTGTATCTTTCATCGTCCTTGGTATAAATCAGCGAAGCCCTGTCATAACCCACACTATTGTCTGACAGTGAACTCAACAGCTCATCCAATGTCAAATTGGTGGGGTCGAGAAAATCAATATTGTAAAAATCTTTATTTTGCAGTGATTTGTAATTCCGCTTTGAATACCCAATGCCCAGGTAGTTCTTTTTGCCCAATGGTTCCTTGTACTCGGTATATATCCGGTAATTGTCATTGTTGCTCATGCTGATTTGGTTTTGCAGTAAGGAATCAAAACGGCTGCTCAGATAAAATATGCTTTTTTTATCCAGATCATAATCCGACTCATTATCAGTAGTGCCATAGCTTGCTTCAAAAGAAAATATCCTGCCCGGTTTTCGCAATCGTTTGGTAAAGACCCCCCTGGCAGAAATATCCGTAAGGTCGTTGTTGGTAGCATCCTTTTGATTGATATCGCTGGTAGGCACACCACTCAACAAACTCGCCAAAGTTACCGCTGTCGAGTTGGCATCGGTGGCATTAAAACGGGCCGAACTTTCCAGGTCAATTCTGTGAAAGCTGTCGGGCTTGATCTGCATATTGAGGTTTACCGTGTGTCCGGTGCGATTGGTAACTGAAGCCGTATTCACATCGGTAGTAAATGAGTTTTCTATCTGGAAATTCTCTTTGAAGCTGTGTTTAATCAGATTCTGATCTGAATAGCTCAGGAAGTAACTGGCGGTAAGGTTGAACTTTGGAGAAAACTCATAGTAAAAATTCATCCCTGCGGTGGCACTTTTTATCTGGCCGGTGTTGTTGTTGCCAAAGTTGACCACCCCACTGTTGAAGGCACCACCTCCTCCTCTACCGCCGCTAAAAGCATTGCCTCCCATCAGGGTATTGTAGTCTGAAAAACTAAAGCCCTGATTGCTCAGGTTGTTGAAGTTGGCCAGGGTAGAAAACTGGTACTTGTTGTTGAATTTGTTGAAGGATAATTTGGACTCAAAACGATCTTGAGTGCCGTAGCCGGCCATTGCCTCTCCAAAAGTGCCGATCTTTTTATCTGCCTTCAACTCCAAATTCAATACTTTTTCCGACTCGCCATCGCTGACCCCGGTGAATTCTGCCTTTTCTGATTTTTTATCAAAGACCTGTACTTTTTTAACCGCATCGGCCGGCAGATTTTGGGTGGCCATCTTGGGATCATCACCAAAAAACTTCTTCCCGTCCACCATCACTTTTTTGATCTCTTCACCTTGGGCCGTGATCACACCACTGGCGTCTACTTCGATGCCCGGTAGCTTTTTCAGCAATTCCTCTACGGTGGCATTAGGTCTCACGCGATAAGCATCGGCATTGTATTCTATGGTATCTTTTTTAATGGCGATGGGAATGTATTCACTTTTTACCACCACCTCATCCAGCAGGTTGTTTTCAGAAAACATGGTAATAGTGCCCTGGTCTATGATGGCCTGGTCACCACCCACAAAGATGATTTTTTCAAGGGTGCCATAACCCAGGTAGGTTATCTGGATTTTGAAGCTATCGCTCTTTACATTTTTTATTTCAAAAAGCCCGTTTTCATCGCTGGTTCCAAAGGCTACCAATACACTGTCGGCAGGATTGAGCAATACTACGCTCGCTCCGATCAGCGGCAGTTTTTCGCTGTCCTGAACCTGGCCTTTAACCGTATATTTTTTAATTTGGGCAAACGATACAACAGAAGTAAATACCAGCCACAGTAAAAACAGATTTTTGATTTGTTTCATAAAATTCCAATTGTTTGATTAACCCCTGATGAACATGCGTTGGCCCTGGCCTCCGTTCATCTGGCGCATTTCTTCCATTTTTTCTTTTCGGATCTGGTTGAATTTTTCCCGGGTTGTTTTTTCTCCTTTGGTGGGTTTTTCAATTTTTACCTCACCCACAAACGGACTTTGCACGGCGGTAGCCAGAGTGACTTTATCATCGCCTTCTGAAACAGCCAGGATGGCTCCGGGCAAACCATGGTAACCATCGGGGCCTATCGAAACCGAAAGTTTGGGGGTAAACCATGCCGTAATGGTTATACTATCTTTTTGTTGGGTGGCCTTGATACAGGTATAACCCAAGATATCTCTTTGTTCACCGGAATGTAATTTCCACTTGGTCGGTGGCAGTGCTTCTTCGATAAGGAATTCTTTGCCAAATAAATCCGTAAACGTGGTTTTTTGTTCTTCGTTGAAATCGAGGTAAACGATGGGATCCACACCTTGTCTTCTCATAGCCCAGCGACCCCTTTGCCCGCCATCTTCTTCTTCCGGAAAGACATCTTCCTTGTTGATGGTATAAAGGGCTTTTTCTTCTGTAGCTACCAGGATTTTGCGCGTCTTTCGACTTTTGGGCATTTGGGCCACCATTTGGGGTGGCATATCTGCCGATGGCGTCATGTAAAATGTTTCTTCGTACTTAATTTTGATGGTATCCTGTGCGCTGAGAGAATCGAAGGTGACCAGGCAAACAAAAACCACAAATAAAAGGGAAAACTTCATGTTTATCAGTTAAATATGCATATTAGACGGCAAAGATAGGCCAAGTTTAATCGGGGACGAGGAGCTTGCTTTTTTTTATTAAAACATTAACACAATTTTACCCTATGGACTTAAAAGATTAAATTAGCACCATGTTGCGCAAAATCAGTCAGTGGCTGTTTAAACTCTGGGGATTTAAATTCACCGGGCAGATCAGTCACTTTCCAAGACGGGTTATTTTTGTGGTCATTCCGCATACTTCCAACTGGGATTTCCCATTGGGCATTCTCACGCGTAGCATCCTGAAGTTAAAGTTGAAATTTATTGCCAAAGATTCTTTGTTTCGATGGCCCTATGGTTTTATTTTTCGCTGGTTGGGCGGCATTCCGGTCGATCGCTCAAAACACAACAACTTTGTAAAAGCAGTGGCCGCAACCTTAGAAAAATACGACGACCTCAGCATTGCCATTGCCCCTGAGGGCACCCGTAAAAGGAACGATGAGCTGAAATCCGGTTTTTATTGGATAGCTTTGGAATGCAAAATGCCACTGATTCTCGTGAAATTTGATTTTGGCAACAAAGAAGTAAGTTTTTCTGAACCCATGATGCCCAGTGGCAATTATGAAGAAGATCTGAAAATCATCAATGCCCATTTTGAAGGGGTAAAAGGCTACCACCCCGAGCTGGGCTATCGATACCATGAAACTTAAGCTATACTTATGAGTCTTACCTTTGAAATCCGAGAAAATATTGGCGTTATAACCCTCAACAGGCCGGAAAAATACAACAGCGTCATTCGGGAGCTTGCCCTTTCCTTTCAGGAAAAACTAGATTTTTGCAATGACAGTGAGGAAGTAAGAGCCGTTTACATTACCGGAGCCGGCAAAGCTTTTTGCGCCGGTCAGGACCTCGCCGAAGTGGTAGACCCCGATGGCCCTGAACTGGGCGATATTGTGAGTCAACATTTCAATCCCATCATCACCAAAATCAGAACCCTGAAAAAACCTGTAGTAGCTGCTGTCAATGGTGTAGCAGCCGGTGCCGGTGCCAACATTGCCCTGGCATGCGATATTGTGGTAGCTGCCGAATCTGCCAGCTTCATCCAGGCATTTTCTAAAATAGGACTCATACCCGACAGTGCAGGTACTTATTTCCTTCCCCGATTGGTTGGCATGCAAAAGGCCAGTGCCCTGATTATGTTGGGCGATAAAATCGGTGCATCTGAAGCTGAGAGATTAAACATGATTTACAAGGTATTCCCTGATGATAGCTTTGCTGCATCCTCCTGGGCCCTGGCCAAACAACTGGCTGAACTCCCAACCCTGGCACTGGCTTTATCTAAACAAGCCCTCAACGAATCGTATGGCAACAACTTGTTCCAGCAATTGGAAGTAGAAGATTCACTGCAGCGCAAAGCCGGCGAATCAGAAGATTATGCCGAAGGAGTACAGGCCTTTCTCGAAAAAAGAAAAGCAGTATTTAAGGGGAGATAAATATACCCGATTAGTATGTCTTACGGGCATGTACGATCAGCATAAGCCAGCCAACCATCAATAGCAATCCTCCCACTGGCGTGATGGGGCCAAGCCAGGATAAATCAAATCCTGCTGCCCTTGAAAAGGCAATGGCATACAGGGAACCTGAAAAACAAATTATCCCGGCCATAAAAAAGAGAGCAGCCCGGTTGAAAAACCTACTGTTGTGTTCATCAGAAGAAAAGGCCATTGCACAGAGTACAAGGGTATGAAAAAACTGGTACAACACCCCGGTTTCATAAGCATGCAGGGTTTTAACATCTAATATGGGTCTAAGACCATGCGCTCCAAAAGCTCCTAAAATTACAGCCAGTAACCCAGAAGTGGCAGCCACTGTCAAAAGCGTTTTTCTGTTCATTTTTTATCTATTTGCCAATTCACTCCTTTTCCGCCGTGCTGTTCCAAATAAGCATTGGCCTTGCTGAAGTGATGGTTGTTAAAAAATCCATTGCCCGCCAAAGGTGAAGGATGCGGTGAAATCAGAACCAGGTGTTTTTGGGCATCGATCAGGCCTACTTTTGCTTTGGCAAAATTGCCCCACAACATAAAAACCTTACCCTCCAGTTTTTCACTGATGGTAGTAATCACGGCATCTGTAAAATGCTGCCACCCAATCTTGCTGTGTGACAACGGCTTGTTTTTTTCAACCGTAAGAAAAGCATTGAGCAGCAACACACCCTGCCTTGCCCACTGACTCAAATCACCATGACCGGGATGATCAAAGCCCACATCATTTTTCAATTCTTTGTAAATGTTGTTCAACGAAGGTGGAATTTTCACCCCTGCCGGTACCGAAAAACAAAGCCCCATTGCCTCTCCCGGATTGTGATAAGGATCTTGCCCTAAAATAATAACCTTTAAGCGATCAACAGGTGTTAGCGTAAATGCATTAAAGATAAGCCCCCCCGGTGGATAGATGGTTTTACCCGCATCCTTTTCAGCATATAAAAACTTGCGGATCTCTTCAAAATAAGGCTTTTCAAATTCTCCTGCGAGCAAGTCTTTCCAACTTTCTTCTATCTGGACCTGGTGGCTTGTCATGCGGCAAAGATAAGTTATTCCTGCTATATTATGGAGGAGACGTGTTGTCGGAGACGTGTTGTCGGAGACGCGTTGTCGGAGACGTGTTGTCGGAGACGCGAGACGCGTTATCCGGCGCGAGATACGAAAGTGGAATCGCATGTCCCGCAGCGTATCTCGCGCGTCTCGCGTCTCGGTTCTCGCCCGTCTCCCGTCTCCCGTTTCAAATAAATACAAAAAAACTCCAAAGGGACTTGACACATTCATTTTTTACATACAAATTGGAGCCAAAATTATCACGCTATGAACAACAGATACTCCTACAAGGATTTGGATGTATGGCATTTGTCCATCTCCCTTGCCGAACAAATTTACAAGCTCACACGAAAATTTCCACCGGATGAAAGATTTGGAATGATTTCTCAATTGAGAAGAAGTTCTGTCTCTGTATCAACCAACATCTGTGAAGGGAAAGGGAGGTTGACACCGGGAGAATTCCGCCGTTTTCTAACCATCGCCCGCGGATCTGCATTCGAAGTGAACAATCTTTTAGAATTGTCCTTGGTGCTTAATTTTTGTAAGGACGATGAAATAAAAAGTCTGCTGGAATTGATTGATAAGATTTCTGCTATGCTTTTCAAGTTGATTCATAATATTCATATTCCGAAAAAAGAGAATTGAGTTACCTGTGGGTTTTCCGAGACGCGTTTTCCGAGACGCGTTATCGGAGACGCGAGACGCGCTTTCTGGGACGCGCTTTTCGGGACGCGAAATGTGTTATGCGAGAAGTGTTATCGGAGATGCGTTCTTTGAGATGCGTTCTTTGAGATGCGTATGCGGGGACGGGTTGATGGAGACATTTCGGATTAGCTAGATGCGTTAGCGTCTAGGTGAGACGCCGCAGCGGAATCGCCCCTCGTGTCTCGCATCTCGCGCGTCTCGCGTCTCCCGCCTCGCATCTCCCGTCTCCCGTCTCGCGTCTCCCGTCTCCCGTCTCGCGTCTCCCGCCTCCCGTCTCGCGTCTCCCGTCTCAGTCCTCACTACGCAATCTCACCCATAAATTGTACATTAGCTGCAAAAAGGGATATGTCGCAACATCACAATACCCAATTACTAAAATTGCTGGGCATAGGCTTTGGAATTGCCGCAACCATGGGAGGTACCATTGGAACGGGCATTTTGAGGAAGCCGGGAAATATTGCTCTCCAGGTAGGGGATCCATGGATGATTCTGCTGCTTTGGCTGGTGGTGGGCATCTACGCTTTTTTGGGCGTGTTGTGTGTGATAGAACTGGCAGTATCGATGCCCCAGGCAGGAAGCTGGTATGTTTACGGACGCCGTGCGTTTGGCAATTACTTTGGCTTCCTTACCGGGTTTACGAGTTGGATGGGTACGGTTTCTGCGCTGGGTTTCGGGGCATACACTTTTAGTGAATTTATATCCTTACTTTCCGGTAGAGAGGACCTCAATCAATGGATAGCCATCGGCATTATTGCATTTTTCACATCCCTTCACCTGATTGGCACCAGTGTGGGTGGTAAGGCACAACAGCTACTCACTTTTACCAATGCTGCCGGACTTTTGGTTTTTGTGATCCTTTGTTTTACCATGGGGCATCGGGTTGATCCCACGGCATTGCAACAAACAGTTGAAAAAACCGCTGCACCGGGGGCGCTGGCAGGCATTATAGCTGCGCTTCAGGCCATTTTTTACACCTACGATGGATGGCACACCGCCAGCTATTTTACGGAAGAGAATAAAGATCCCGCAAAGACAATGCCCAAATCGATGATCATTGGTGTGGTTTCCATCATTGCTATTTATCTTTTGGTAAACGGAGCGATCTTGTATGTTGTGCCTATTGATCAATTGGCCGGTACCAAACTCGCTGCTGCTACCACGATGGGACTTTTGTTTGGTCCCCAGATGACGCAGTATGTAACGGTATTTTTATTAATTTCTGTCTTGGGCATCCTCAATTCGCAGTCGATGTTCGCACCCAGAGTGATTTACTCGATGAGCAGGGATAAGTTGTTTATTCCTTCGGCCACCTGGGTCAATAAGAATGGTACACCGTGGCTGGCGTTGATCCTCACTACTTCGTTGTCGGTATTTTTGATCTTATCGGGCAAGGATACCTGTGGCAGGCTGTCGGATATTGCCATCTTTTTCTTTGTATTGTCTTATACGGCAGGCTTTGTCTCTTTGATCAGACTTCGAAAAACAGAACCGGATCTGCCCCGTCCCTATAAAGTACCGCTGTACCCGTTTTTACCTTTGTTGCTTACCTTTTTGTCATTGCTTTTCCTTACGGGGGCAGTGTACAGCGATCTGGAAAGCAGTAAGTATGGACTGATTTTTCTGTTGGTTTCCTATCCGCTGTTCCTGGGCGTAAAATGGATTAACAAGCCCTGAAAGCCAGGAGCTGATCATACCATCCCTAAAATTTTATTGGGAAAAAGAAAAATGTAATCGTGTTTATCGAATCATAATGTTGTGCAATTCATCTGCAATGACCGAAGGCACAAATTTGCTGACATCACCCTTTCCTTTGATGATCTCTCTTACGATAGTGGAAGAGATGTGACTGTATTCCGGCCTGGAAATCAGGAAGACGGTTTCTATGTCTTCGCCTATAATGCTGTTGAGCTGTGAGATGGTTTTTTCGTAGTCAAAATCCGAAGCCTGCCTCAGTCCCCGTATGAGATAGTGGGCGTGAATCTGTTGGCAAAACCGCACCGTCAAACCTTCAAAACTACTCACCTCTACCTTGGGTTGATGGGCAAAGGTTTTCCGAAGCCAGTCCATGCGCTGTTCCAAAGAAAAGAGGGTTTGTTTCTGGTTGTTGATACCTACTGCTACTACCACTTTGTCGAAAAGGGGTAAGGCGCGCTCCACCAGATCGGCATGACCAATGGTGAGGGGATCAAAAGAACCTGGAAATACTGCTAGTTTCATGGCACAATTTTACGATAAAATAGCGGATTTTTAGCCACAATTTAATGGACCCCTCCGGTAAGTCATCTATTGTTATATTTTTAGCCAAAGATGAAAAGGATCGTAGTTTGTACAACGACCCTAATCATCGGATATTGACTATTATTCAATGGTAATCAATGTTGCGCACACGCTGTTGGCACCGAAGTACAAACATACATGGTAAACTCCTGCAGCCAAGCCTTCAAGTGGAAGGTCGAACTGAACTGTGTTATCGATCATCCTGCTGAAATGAACCACGCCGGCTGCGTCGGTAACTACCAGTTCAATTTTTGTATAAACAGACGGCACGTTCATTCTGATGGCTGTTTTCTCCCTTGCCGGGTTGGGTCTTATTTCTAAGCCGCCGCTCTCCTTTTTGTGTACATAAACAGAAACCTGCGGACTGTATTCAAGGCCTCCGTCAAAATCGTATTGAGCCAGTCTGTAAGTGTACGTACCTCCCCGATCCAAATCGTTGTCCTGCCACTGGTATTGCCGCAACACAGCAGAATTGCCATGGGCTTCCACTCGACCCAATGACAGAAATGCTCCGATGGTTTCATCGTATCTCTCCAGTATAAAATGCGATGCATTGATTTCTGTGGCGGTCTTCCAGCTAATCAGATTGTAATCGCCCTTCCATTCTGCATGCAGGTCTGTATAACGCACCGGTAGCACACCCGCGGCAAGACCTGCATCGATGTTTACATAATTTTCTCCGGGCACCATGGAGAAAAATGAGGTGGTGTTGAGTCCATGACTATGGTCTACATCGCTATCTGATTCTTCCACACCCATATTGGCCATCGTGTAGCTATAGCCGGAGGGCGGGGTAAACTTCAAGTAGTATTTTTCCTTGCCCAAGTATTCTATTTTATAAACACCCTCACTATTGGTTGTAGATTCACCGATCTTGATGTCATTGACATCAAAGGCTTCAACCAAAACATTGGCAACCCTGGGTTCTCCCTCTTCTTGCCGGCCATTGAAGTTGCTGTCTTCCCATACAAGATTGCCGGCTGTAGCCATTGGATAAAAGCCTGCTCCAATGTTTTCAATGATTTGACCCGATGCTACGGTAAATGATCGTGTAGTGGCCGGGCCAAAAGAATTGGTCAGGTCTGAATCATTTTTTTGTTCGTTGGGAGCATTAAGGGGTAATTCACCAAAGATATTGGCTCTTGCCTGCACCAGCCCCAACGGAGGCATAACAATTTTTATGTAATAAGTGCCCGGTGCTGCACAAAAACTAAAGTAACCATCGTCTGATGGGGTCCCCGGTTTGTGTCCGGTATGGGTATAGTCATACAACGACCAATTGCCATTGAGGTTTCTCCACAGTTCGACCTGCAAGCCGTTGATACCATTCTCCTGGGCATCCCACATGTCATCTTTATCCACATCGTACCAAACCAAACTACCGATTTTGGCACAAGCAGCCAGTCCGGCATCCATATTGGTGAGGTTGGTACTGCCCGGTAAGGTAAAGACAGCGGTAGTACCCGCACCTTTTTCTTCGGTGACATCACTGTCGGTATTGTCGTTGCTCCCCGTATTGGGCGCTATGAATTCATAACCGGAAGGTGCTGCAAATTTCAGATAGTAATCTCCCGGTGTGACGTTGCTGAAAAGGTACAAGCCACCAGCATTGGTAAAAGTGCTGCTCACCATGGTGCCGGTTGCCTTAAACAACATCACATTTACGCCCATAATGCCCGGCTCTCCGCCATCCTGAAGATTGTTGCCATTGAGATCGTTCCATACAAAATCGCCGATGCTCGACGGGCTGTAGTGACCTGCATCGATGGTATAATTGGTTTCACCGTTCGTAAGGCTAAAACAGGTAGTAAAACCCTGACCGTTGACATCACTGTCGAGGTCGTCGTTGCTGCCTTGATTTTGCAAGGTATAGGTGGCATTTAAAGGCAGGGTGGTAGGTACAAAATATACCACATAATTACCGGCCGGCAAATCTGTAAATTCATAGGCACCGGATGCATTGGTGTTGGTAAATTTGATCAGGGTCTGGTTGCAACTGCGCAATTCAACCCTTACGCCCTGGGTGAAATTTTCTCCCAAATCATAAACACCATCCACATCAAAGTCATTCCACACGATGCCGCCAATGGCCCCATTGACCACGGTAATAATCGCGTCATCTATATCGTCTTCTCCCACCGCATCATTCGTGGGATTTTCATCTGCTGTGCTGTCGAAATCCTGATTGCCTGTATTCAAGCTATCTCTGGATATAGAAATCTCGGCTACGTTGCGGTAGGCATTGACCGTATTGCAGGCGATCACTTTCAACTGAAGGGGTACTGTGATGCTTTGCCCATGATTTAAAATGGCATTGGATTGATAACGAAGCAAATTGCCACTTTGGGTCCAGCCCGGATTGAGTGCTGCATTGAAGGAATAGCCACAAG
>CALJKQ010000300.1 GCA_937973565.1 uncultured Saprospiraceae bacterium
ACGTGTGCTCTTCCGATCTCTTCACCGGTTTTGCACCCCTGAATACAGGGTAAAAGAGCCAGCAGCAGGCTGAAAAGCACGTAAACAGGGAGTTTTCGAGGCATGGAACAGCAATTTTTTTTCAAATGTAAGGAAAATTGGCAAAATGACCGTAATTTCTTGATTACCATACATTTTAGGTTTTTATAAATATGTAAGTGAAGCATGTGAATGGGCTAAATTGCCCTATTTTTCGGGTAGTTTGAAATATTTTCATCATTTATTTTTGTATAAGAATAAGATGTAATATACATTTGCAGCGTTATTCAACATTACTTAATTTTTTAAACCATATCACAATGAACAAAGGCGATTTGATCGATGCAGTAGCAGCAGCAGCTGGCATCACTAAAGGACAAGCCGGAGATGCAGTTAATACTGTATTTGACACTATCCAAAAAACCTTGAAAAAAGGAGACAAAGCTCAATTTGTAGGCTTCGGTACTTTTTCAGTTTCTAAAAGAGCTGCAAGAGAAGGAAGAAACCCATTGACTGGTAAAACCATCAAAATTGCTGCTAAAAACGTTGTTAAGTTTAAGGCAGGAACAGCTTTCTCTACCCTTGTAAACAAGAAAGGTAAATAGTCTTGAAATAGATTATGAGAAAAAGGCAGACCCCCAAAGGTTTGCCTTTTTTGTTTCCTTTTTGAGGGCACAAAGTGTTACCTTTACACCGACTTTTCATGAGGCCTTTGTCTCCCTTAAATAAGTCATTCCAAATAATATCATCACTTTATGGATAAGATAAAAGAGTTACAGGATATCGCCAGTCAGGTAAGACGCGACATTGTCAGGCAGGTGCATGCTTGTCAGAGCGGACACCCGGGAGGATCTCTGGGTTGTGCAGATTTCCTTACCGCATTGTATTTTGAAATTATGGAGCACGATCCGTCTTTTTCTATGAATGGAAAAGGCGAAGATGTGTTTTTCCTTTCCAATGGTCACATCTCACCGGTATGGTACAGTGTGTTGGCCAGGTCAGGTTACTTTCCCATTGAAGAACTCAAAACTTTCAGACAGCTCAATACCAGGCTGCAAGGGCATCCAACCACCCATGAAGGATTGCCGGGCGTACGGGTAGCCTCGGGTTCACTGGGGCAAGGCGTTTCTGTAGCGATTGGTATGGCCCTTGCCAAAAAAATGGACGGAGACGACAAACACGTTTATGCCCTTACCGGTGACGGTGAGTTGCAGGAAGGCCAGGTTTGGGAAGCTTTTATGTTTGCGGCACACAACAAGGTGGACAACCTCATAGTTACTGTAGATTACAATGGCAGGCAGATTGATGGAGATACAGACAAGGTATTATCATTGGGTGATCTCGGTGCCAAATTTACTGCCTTTGGTTGGGAGGTTATGCGCATGAATGGCAACGACATGCAAGAGGTAGTGAAAGGATTGAAAGAGGCCAAAGCCCAAAGTGGCAAGGGCAAACCCATAGTGATACTGATGCATACAGAGATGGGCTATCCCGTTGATTTTATGGTGGGTTCTCACAAATGGCATGGCGTAGCGCCCAACGATGAGCAATTGGCCAAGGCGCTGGCACAGCTGCCTGAGACATTAGGAGATTATTGATATAAAGACAAAAAAAGATGTTTACCAATTTTGAAGTAAAGGGAAAGAAAGCCACACGCGATGGCTTTGGCGATGGTTTGTTTGAGATTGCACAGCAAAATAATGAAGTGGTTGGATTAACAGCCGATCTCCTGGGTTCCTTGAAGATGAACAAATTTGCAGAGACCTATCCGGATCGGTTTTTTCAGGCGGGCATCGCTGAAGCCAATATGATGGGACTGGCCGCTGGTTTAGCTACAGCCGGTAAAATTCCCTATACAGGTACATTTGCCAATTTTTCGACCGGAAGAGTATACGATCAGATCAGGCAGAGCATTGCCTATTCCCATAAAAATGTAAAGATTTGTGCTTCCCACGCGGGTCTCACCCTGGGTGAAGATGGCGCTACCCACCAGATTCTGGAGGACATAGGACTCATGAAGATGTTGCCGGGGATGACCGTGATCAATCCGTGTGATTACAATCAAACCAAGGCGGCAACTATGGCCATAGCCGATCATTATGGTCCGGTTTACCTCAGATTTGGCAGACCCAGCTGGCCCATATTTATGCCGGAACATGAATTTGTGATTGGCAAAGGAATATTGATCAAAAGTGGAAGTGATGTTACCATTGTGGCCACCGGTCATTTGGTATGGACAGCCATGGAGGCTACGGAAATTCTAGAAAAAGAAGGCATCAGCGTAGAATTGATCAACATACACACGATTAAGCCACTGGACGAAGGAATCATTCTGGACAGTGTTTCAAAAACAGGTTGTGTTGTCAGCTGTGAAGAACACCAGCGAAATGGAGGTCTGGGAGACAGCATAGCCCAATTATTGTCCAGGCGAATGCCCAGCCCAATGGAATACATAGCTGTTGACGATACTTTTGGAGAGAGCGGAGAACCGGAAGCACTGCTAATCAAATATGGTCTTGGTAAAGAAAATATAGTAGCGGCTGCAAAAAAAGCGATGCAGAGGTCTTAATATTAAGTAAACTAAGGTTTTGTTAATATCGGGTTTTTCGTTTTGAATATTAGTATCTTTGCAAAATGAAAGCTTTGACAGCAAAGGCATTACTTATGATCATTCTGCTCGCCGGCACGCCACTGGGTGAGTTGGTGAAATTGCCAATGTTGTTTGTTCACATGGTCAACCACATGAATGAAGATCCCGCCATGACACTGGCAGATTTTTTTGACATGCATTACAGCAGGGGTCTTATTGTAGACGAAGATTATCATCAAGACATGAGTCTTCCATTTAAGGCCATCCAGTCCAATCTTTCATTTGTTTGGGGAGAAGTGAGTGTTTTACAATTCCCCAATAATCAGCATAGTGAAGGTTATTCCGCTCGTAAATCTATTGGCAAAAAGACAGCAGCTATGCCTTCTTCCTATCTTTCCAGCATTTGGCAGCCTCCCCGCCTTATTTAGCATAAGTTTTATTAATTTGTCAACAATTGGAGATATCAACTCCAATTCAGTTAATTGTTTTATTGACACAATTCGGTGATCAGCCGAGAGGTGTGCTAATATATTAAATTATGCTAAATGCGATTATAAAATTTTCAATTCACAACAAGCTAATCATTGGTTTGTTTGTGGTTGCCCTGATGGGTATCGGGGTTTACCAAGCAACAAAATTGCCTATTGATGCGGTACCCGACATCACCAACAACCAGGTATTGGTCATCACCAGTGCACCGGCCTATGGTGCCGTGGATATTGAAAGGCTCATTACCTTTCCCATTGAGCAGGCCAACAACAATATAAACGGTTTAAGTGAGATTAGAAGTTTCTCCCGATCAGGTTTATCATTGGTAACCATGGTTTTCAATGACGATATAGACGTCTATTGGGCCAGACAGCAAGTATCCGAGCGCCTGATGCAAATCCAGAGGGATATCCCTTCAGACGTAGATCCCCCAACCCTGGGTCCTGTTTCAACAGGTCTCGGAGAGATTTACCAATATGTAGTGCGACCTAAAAAAGGGTACGAAAGCAGATACGATGCCACAGAACTCAGAACCATTCAGGACTGGATTGTGAGAAGACAATTGCTGGGTGTGAAAGGTGTAGCAGAAGTATCCAGTTTTGGGGGTAAACTCAAACAATACGAAGTAACCCTGCAGCCTCAAAAACTGGCGGCGCATGGACTTTCGATGGAAGAAGTTTATAAGGCAGTAGAAGAAAACAATCAAAATACAGGTGGTTCTTACCTGGAGCAGAATTCCGCTGTTTTGTTTATAAGGAGTGAGGGCTTACTCAAAAATATCCAGGAGGTAGAAATGATACCCCTCACCCGAGGCCCTGGATTGCCCATATTTTTAAAAGATGTTGCAGAGGTTTCTGTTTCACATGCAACGCGGTATGGAGCCGTTTGTTACAATGACCAGGGTGAAGTGGCCGGCGGCGTAGTGATGATGCTCAAAGGAGCCAATAGCAGTGAAGTCATCAAATCGGTCAAAACCAGGATTGAAGAAATCAGGAAATCACTGCCTGAGGGAGTAGAAATCGAAGCTTTTTTGGATCGCACCAAGATGGTGAGTCATGCCATAGCTACCGTTGAAACAAATCTGATGGAGGGTGCGCTGATCGTAATTTTTGTATTGGTTATGTTTCTGGGCAATTTGCGGGCAGGCCTGGTAGTAGCATCTGTCATTCCATTGGCGATGTTGTTTGCGATTACTATGATGAATGTATTTGGTGTCAGTGGCAATTTGATGAGTTTGGGTGCTTTGGATTTTGGACTGATTGTAGACGGTGCAGTTATCATTGTAGAAGCGGTGATGCACCAACTTTCGCACAGCAAACATTACAAGGATGTAGACCGGCTAACGAATCACCAGATGGATACGGAAGTTCGTTTTGCTGCCGGAAAAATGATGAATAGCGCGGTGTTTGGGCAGGTAATCATCCTCATTGTTTATCTACCCATTTTTGCACTGGAAGGCATAGAAGGTAAGATGTTTAAGCCCATGGCCCAAACCGTTACCTTTGCCCTGATAGGAGCATTCATTTTGTCGCTCACCTATGTGCCTATGATGAGTGCGTGGGCATTGAGTAAAAAAATTAAGCACACACCTTCGCTGTCAGACCGGGTAATGTTGAAGGTTGAAATCTTATTTCAGCGATCTCTGGAGTTTTTTGTAAAAATGCCCAAATTGGTGGTAGCATCTGCCTTTGCCCTTTTCCTGGTATCCCTGGTGATATTGAGCCGAATGGGGGGAGAATTTATACCCGCATTGGAAGAAGGAGATTTTGCGGTTGATACCAGGGTTTTAACAGGCAGTTCCCTTCAAACTACCATTGAAGGTACCCAGGCGGCAGCAGGCATCCTGCTCAAGAATTACCCTGAAGTAGAAAAAGTAGTTACCAAAATCGGCAGTGGAGAAGTACCTACAGATCCCATGCCTATGGAGGCCAGCGACATGATGGTAATACTCAAAGACAAAAAAGAGTGGACCTCTGCTAAAAGTTTTGATGAGTTGGCTGCCAAAATGGGTAAATCGCTCGAAGATGTACCCGGCATTACGGCAGGGTTCCAGTATCCGGTGCAAATGCGATTCAATGAGTTAATGACCGGAGCCAGACAGGATGTAGTTTGTAAAATATTTGGTGAAGACTTAGATACCCTCGCCCACTATGCAGCGCGATTGGGGGAGATAGCATCCGGTGTGAAAGGGGCTGAAAATATTTACGTAGAAACCGTGACAGGGGTACCCCAAATCATCATTGATTTTAATCGTGCTCAGATGAGCAGGTATGGACTCAGCATCAGTGAAGTCAATCAATTGGTGAATATGGCATTTGCCGGAAAACAAGCCGGACTTGTTTACGAAGGAGAAAAGCGGTTTTCACTGGTTGTCAGATTGGCCAAAGACCAACGGCAGAATCTGGAACAGGTGAGGTCCTTACTCGTACCGATCAATGGAGGGGGAAATGTGCCTTTATCTTATCTGGCAGATGTAAACATCGTCAATGGACCCAATCAAATACAAAGAGAAGATGCAAAAAGAAGAATTGTGGTAGGGTTTAATGTCAGGGGCAGAGACGTGCAAAGTCTGGTAGATGAATTAAAACAAAAGACAGAGAAAACCATTGATTTGCCGGTGGGATACTACATGACCTATGGTGGTGCTTTTGAAAACCTCAACAGGGCCAAGGCCAGGCTGGGAATAGCCGTTCCTATTTCATTGGTTATGATCTTTGTGCTTCTGTTTTTTGCCTTTAAATCCATTAAACAGGGCTTGCTCATCTTTTCGTCTATTCCACTTTCTGCCATGGGAGGTATTTTATTTCTAGCCTTGAGAGGCATGCCTTTTTCCATCAGTGCGGGTATAGGGTTTATTGCCTTGTTCGGTGTTGCCGTTTTGAATGGTATCGTTTTAATTTCAGAGTTCAACAGGCTGAAAGCGGAAGGGTGGAAGGATTTGACCAGGATTGTAATCATGGGTACCAAGGTTAGATTGCGACCGGTATTGATGACTGCAACCGTAGCTTCCCTTGGATTTTTACCTATGGCCATCAGTAACGGTGCAGGGGCTGAGGTTCAGCGACCGTTGGCTACCGTAGTCATCGGAGGATTGATGGTAGCTACTTTTTTAACACTTATTGTTTTACCTTCATTGTATCTTTTGTTCGAAAAAGTCAATCCGGAGCGGGAGGACGAAACAGAACTTACATACCACAATTTGTAGAATATGAAAGCAGTAAAACAAAATTTCATGGCATACACAGCGATTTTATGTCTGGCATTCAATTTACAGGCGCAAAAGCCGGTGCGTTTGGAGGAAGCCTGGCAAAGAGCAACCACCCGAAGCACAGAGGCTCAATTTGCACAAGCTGTTTATGGACTTGCTCAGGCAGAAAGTAGGGTAGGAGTGGTGATGCCCGGATTTACCACCATGTTGGAAGCCGGACAAGTGAACAGTGCATTTACGGATACCAAAATTACCCTTTCACAGTCTGGATACTTTCCCGGGTATCACAAAGCTTTCAAAAATAAGCAACAAAGTAGTTTGGATATTGCCATGGGTGAAAAACAAATAAAAGAGTGGGAATTGAGAAAGTGGGTTACCCTGGTTTATGTTCAATATCAATATTACTCTGTGTTAAAATCGCTTTATGACCAACAGGGAAAACTTTTTCAGGAGGCCCTTATCAAAGCCCAGCAGCGAAGAGATAGCGGAGCTTCGGATGGTACTGAAGTTTTTGAAGCTACCGCACAGCTCACCCATCACAAACTATTAACAATGGAAGCAGACAACAACATCAACTCCCTGCTGAATACTTTCGGAGTTCTCACGGGATCTGCGGAGGATGAGGAACCGGCATCATTGGACGACCTTACCCAATATTTACCAATAGTAGATGTTTCGGAACTGGTGGTAAAACATCCCGGACTTCAAAAACTCGATGCAGAAATAGTGGCTAACCAAAAGGAAGCACGGTGGAAGAGAGCGCAGCGACAAGCTACATGGATGATTGCAATATCTAATACCTCATTCAAAGGTATTGGTGCTGATAACAAGGTTTATGATGCGTCATCCCGATTTTCAAGTGTGCAATTGGGCGTGAACATTCCCCTTTTTGGGAGTCAGGCTTCCAAGACAGAAGAGGTCATAAAGCTAACAGAAGCTAAATCCATAACAGAAAAAAACCTGGCAGAGATTAAGTTGAAAAATCAACTCAATACAGCCTTAGCAGCTTGGCAACGTGTAAAAGACCAATTGCGGGATTTTGAATCGAACGCACTGCCCCTGGCTACTCAGCTCATGCAAATAGCAGAAAATAAGCTCAAAGCAGGGGAAATCGATTTTATGAAGTATATCAGTATGAATGAGCAGGGCCTTGCTTTGCTTCTTGACTACGCTTCACTAAAAAGGCAGCAAAATGAAGCTGCTCTTGAATATCATTTTTCAAATTTTAATTGAATTCAACAATGAAATACAATCTAATCATAATAAAATCTCTTTTGTTTGTTTTGCTCGCTTTTAATATAGCATGTAAAGCAGATATGGATGCAGAACCCAGCACCGAAAATGACAAAGCTAAATCTTCAATGATAATTGAACTGACAGATGCTCAGCTAAAAAATGCAGCTATCGGGCTGACCAAGCTTGAAGAAAAACAATTGCCTACAGAATTGACCTTGAATGGTAAGGTTTTTACACCTGCCAGTAAAAAAATATCCATCCATTCTCCCATTGGGGCCTACATCAAAACATTGCCCTGGATCCAGGGAATGAGCGTACGTAAAGGCCAGCTATTGGCTGTGGTAGAAGATCTTGCCATTCTTCAATTGCAGCAGGATTATTTACAGGCAAAAAACCATCTGGAATTGGCAGATTTGGAATGGAAAAGACAACAGAGTTTATGGGGTTCAAAATCCACCAGCGATAAATCGTGGCAAGAGGCCAGACATGCTTATGAACAGCGGAAAATTGAGGTAATGGGACTGAAACAAAAACTCAGGATGATTCATTTGGATCCAGAGCAGGTGAATGCAGAAAAGATGAGTGCGTATCTAAAACTTTATGCACCCGAAAATGGGTTCATACAGGCCGTTCATAGCAATGTTGGTGATTATATCAACCCACAGGATGAAATCCTCACGCTACTGGTTATGGGAGAAACTTTGGTTAGTTTAAACGCTTTTGAAAAAGATATCCCCGATCTTACCATAGGAACAACCGTGCAAATAAATGCGATGGGAAATGAAAATCGACCATACAATGCCAGGGTAAGTCAAATAGGGAAAGTAGTCGGCACTCACGGTGTAGTAGAGGTCATTTGTAATCTCAATAAGGCAGCTGAACTGATTGAAGGACAATTTGTAACCGGCCGCATAACACTGGCTTCCAAAAAAGCACTATGTGTTCCGGAAAAAAGTTTGGTGAGATATGAAGGCAAAGAGTATTTGTTTATTAAAAAAAGTGATAAACAATTTTTGATGTCTGAGGTGTTGACAGGAGTTCGAAATGATGGCTGGGTAGAGGTTAAGAATATCGAAGATAGGAAAGGCCTACAGATTGTAACAGAAGGTAGTTATACTTTGCTGATGAAATTGAAAAATGTGGCTGAATAACAGCCTTGTATATTAAATTATTTTCAAAATATTTAGGATACAATGAAAATTGAACAAATTCAAACAGAAGTTGATGCCGCTTACCTGTACAGTGTACTTGCGGAGTCGGAAAAAGACGAAGCCATAGCGTCTATATTCAGGGAGATGAGCGAGATAGAAAAGAGCCATGCGCTTGCTTTCCTTCAAAAAATGGGACAATCCAATACGATGCCACCTCCATCGATGCGGGCCAGAATATTGAAAACCATCGGAAAGATCTTTGGTAATGACTATATTCTGGGCGTATTGATGGATACAGAGAAACGAATTGCAGGCTCTATTGTAAACAACAAAAAATCGGCGGGAATGTCGCCTACCATGATCG
>CALJKQ010000301.1 GCA_937973565.1 uncultured Saprospiraceae bacterium
CATCAATATAGCCACCACTGCCAACCCTGCAATCACCAGGCGATTGGTAGTCTTTACTTTTACCACATCTTCCTTCCAACCGGCAAGGGGAGCAATGATGTCATTGCTGATGGTGGTCGAAAGGGATTGTACAATGCCCTCCAGGGTCGACAAACCGGCTGAAATGAGGCCCAATACCACCAGAATACCTACACCCACCGAGAATTTTTTAACCACATAGGTTGAAAGAATGCCGTCCATCTTAATGGCCTGACCATCGGCACTGAGGTCAGGAAACATCAATCGGGCGTAAAAGCCGGCAAACAAAACGGCAAAAAACAAGGTCTCTACCACTATGGCTACTGTAAGGTATTTATTGACATCTTCATCCGATTTGAGCATCAGAGACCGGGTAATGATGTGGGGCTGACACACGATGGCAATGCCCACGATAAAATTGCAAATCACTACTTCAAAAAAGTCTCTGAAAAGGGGGCTGGACGGATTAAAACTTTTGCTTAGCTGGGGATCGATGGCGTTGATCTTATCCCAAAAGCCGGAAAGACCCTGCTCAAAATGAGTGCTGCCCGAACCTATGAGAATGATGGCTACTAGAATCATCAATAGCGCCTGGATGGTATTGGTATAAACCATGGAATTGGCTCCCCCAAACAAGGTATAGCCAAAGACAAAAACCACGATGGCCACCAGCACCAGGGTTTCATCGGCCTGGAGCGAGCTGGCAATGACTTTGGTAAGCCCTACACAGATCAATACGATAAAAGTGATCAGTAGTAAGGATACAAACGCCATCAAGTACGCCATGGCCTTGCTCTGATAACGCGTGCCCATCCACTGAGCCAGGGTGAGTGCTTTGACACTGGTGCCAAATTTTCGGAAACTTTTACTCAGGATGATGAGAGAAATAAATAAGCCGACCGGTAAAACAATGGACATGGCCAAAAAGGCACTCCAGCCAAAAAAAGCAACAAAACCGGGATTGATGATAAAGGTAGCGGCGCTGGTAATACTGGCTGCGAGCGACAAGCCCACGAGGGTGGGAGAGAAGCCCTTGCCCACGGCAAAGTCCTGGATGTTTTTGGTGTGTCTGGCGCCACGAAATACAATGTAAATCGTCACGGCCATGTATAAGACCAATAGGGTTAGTGTGGCTTGTGCAAAATCCATAGTGGATATTTTCAAGGCTAATATCTTACACAATTAGCATATAAAATGGCAAAATATTTAAAATAATTATGCGACTATATTGTAGTATATGTACATAAATAGCATAATATCAATATATTAAAGTATTTATTTAAGATATGACAATTTCGATATATTTCCTTTTTTAAATTAATTTAATAACGTTTTAACCATCATTCTGCCTATTTTTGTCCATTAATCAGGTATAATCCACATTAAATTTTAATAGTATGAGATCTTTAGAAGGAAAAGTAGCCATAGTCACAGGAGGTTCATCCGGTTTGGGAAAAGCTACACTCCAGAAATTTGCTGAACAGGGAGCCATTGTTATAAACTGGGATGTCAATGAAGAAAGGGGCCAGGCCCTCGCAGCCTCTTTTACCAGGGATGGACACACAGCTGCTTTTTTTCACGTAGATACTTCCAATGCCGATGCGGTGAGGGATGCCGCCTTCCAGGTCATTGCAAAATTTGGAAAAATCGACATACTGGTCAACAATGCCGGTATCACACGTGATGCAACCTTACTCAAAATGACCGATGAGCAGTGGCAACAGGTGATTAATATAAACCTCACCGGTGTTTACAACTGTACCCGAGCTGTTGCTCCCTATATGGTGGAGAAAGGATACGGCAGAATCATTAGCATTTCCTCCGTAGTAGGCCTGTATGGCAACTTTGGCCAAACCAACTATGCTGCTGCCAAAGCCGGCGTGATTGGCATGACCCAAACCTGGGCCAAGGAGTTGGGTCGCAAAGGAGTGACGGCCAATGCAGTGGCACCGGGCTTCATCCATACCGAAATCTTAGATGCAATGCCTGCGGAAGTCCTCGATAAAATGAAAGCCAAAGTGCCGCTGCAACGCCTTGGCAAGCCCGAAGAAATAGCGGCTGTCAATGCCTTCCTGGCTTCTGACGATGCGGCTTACATCAATGGCGCTGTCATCAGTGTGGATGGAGGTATTACCCTGTAAGTTGCCAACGTGAAGGTCAAACTTACCCGCTTTTCTGACTTTGCCCAAAGTTTGCTCCCTCTCGAGGCAAGCTTCCTTGAAGGGCGCCGACGATTTGAAGATGCTGAGAAAATCCACATCCTCGATCAGCTCGTTGCTGTGGCCAAAGGAGAATCCAATACCGACTGTTTTGATCCCACCGTTGATAAACGAAAATACAGCTATGTCAAAAACTGGTGCGAAGACCTGCTGCAAAGCCTGGACGTAGATGAGAATCTGGAAAAACTTATGGAGTGGGAACACCTCATCCTCACCGACCGCATTTCGCTGGCCGATGAAAAAGCTTTGATCAAACGCATCCTCAAAACCGAGCCTTCTGATTTCAACTTTATCAAAATTTACGAGACTGGCCGGTCCTACCGCCACTATCTTCAGATCCGACTTCGTTACAAAGACTATCAACTGGTCCATCAGTTTTTGACAAAATATCGAACTGACTATGAATTTTCGCGACTGGTCAACGACAAGCTGCATGAAGCCACGCACGAGATCATTTCTGACTACAGCCATAAACAAAATGCCAATTATGCCGATTCTTTTCCCTGGCTCAGGTCGCTCTTTTACAATGAAAACCTCGATGGCTACAACCGCCTCCTGGCCTGGATCCGCATGGTTTTTATTGCCCATAACAAACGTGCTTACGATATGCTTGGCGGTATGTTTGATTATTTCGAACAACTCGTCAAGGAAGGTAAGCTGTATTCCCGAAGGATTGTAACCAACTTTTACAGTCAATACTTGCTTTACTACGCTTCTATCCAGGATTTCCAGCGCGCCGCAGCTTGTGGCTATCTTTCCATCAAAGAAGTCAACAACGACTATCTTTACTACATCAACAATTTGGCTGCCGTTTTACTAAGGACAGGCAGAGCCAATGAAGCTTTGTCCATCCTGAAGACATCAGCTCCAATGGCCAAAAATGCACTCAACCAGCACAATAAAATCGGTCATGCCGCTTACACCATCTTCGCCCTCATAGACACCGATAGAGCCAAACAAGCCGAAAATCATGCCTTCGTTTTTATAACTGCCTTCAAAAAAGAAATCTTCGAACACCGATGGCACCTGTTTTTTACGGCTTATTTTAAGGCTATGCTCGTC
The DNA here is from genome assembly GCA_937973565.1 of uncultured Saprospiraceae bacterium. Taxonomy (GTDB): domain Bacteria; phylum Bacteroidota; class Bacteroidia; order Chitinophagales; family Saprospiraceae; genus JADKBO01. The sequence continues at coordinate 3,300 of CALJKQ010000301.1, forward strand.
AATGCCAATTACCGGGGCGTCATAAAAGCCTGGTCAATCTATAAACTCGGAGACCGCGACAGCCAATACACACAAAGTCCCAACTATGCCCCATCACTCCCCTGGATGTACTATCTCGCTATGTATAAAAAAGAGGAGCTTGACCTAAATGCCCTGCAAATACAATTGAAAGCCCTTGCCCACCAGGAAACTACCTTCTATCATGCCATGAACCGCACAGACCTCTGGGAATTGAGCCGGTCCATCCTCAAACACGATTTTGCCAAACTCGGATTTACAGAAAACATACCTACAAATTCTAAACAATAGATCTTAGAGAAAATTCATTTTTTTGGCAAAGCTAAAACCGTTCCGTCATCCTAAGCCGCAAGACCATTTCCCTAGGGCAAAGCCGTATTGCCCTAAGCACGCAGTGCGTATTGTCCTGAGCACGCAGTGCGTATTGTCCTAAGGCAAAGTCGTATTGTCCTAAGGCACAGCCGTATTGCCCTAAGCACGCAGTGCGTATTGCCCTAAGCACGCAGTGCGTATTGCCCTAAGCGCAGCGTATTGCCCTAAGCACGAAGTGCGCATTGCCCCAACCGCAGCGCATTGCAAAATATTCCCTATCATTGCAAAAACTTTTTGTTGTGTCGTGGATCAGCCAAATGAATGCCCTGGGCGCAGAAAGGAAGCCTTTTTTCTTTCTCATCAGCTTTGATAAAAGCAAGGCAGCCATATTTAAGGCAGAGGAAGTTCCCTCCGATTGGCGGTTCAAAATCAGAGGCCACCGTCACGAAAACCACGATGGCGCAACCATGCCACCGCTTACCCATTTTGAATCCTCACCCATTTCCTTTGATCAATACAATCGTGCTTTCGAACAGGTCTTGGCCCGCATCAACTACGGCGATTCTTACCTTGTCAACCTCACTTTTCCAACCCCCATCACCACCAATCTCGACCTTCGCCAGATATATGGCCACGCACACGCTAAATACAAGCTGCTGGTGCCTGATAAGTTTGTGGTCTTCTCCCCGGAGTGTTTTGTGCGTATCGAAGAAGATTACATCTACTCCTATCCCATGAAAGGCACCATCGACGCCCATCTGCCCAATGCCGCAGAAACGCTGCTCAACGACGAGAAAGAACAATCCGAACACTACACCATCGTCGACCTCATCCGCAACGACCTGAGCCAGGTAGCAACCGAAGTGAGACTCACCCGTTTTCGGGAGATCGATACCATCCACACCCACCACAAAACCCTGCTCCAGACCAGCAGCGAGATTCGTGGCAAACTTAGCCCCGATTACCACAGCCACCTGGGAGATATCTTCGATGCCCTGCTACCGGCGGGTTCCATCAGTGGAGCGCCCAAAGTAGAAACCCTTGATATCATAGCCAGCGCCGAAATTGACAATCGCGGTTATTACACCGGCGTCTTCGGCTACTACGATGGTCACAGCCTCGACAGTGCCGTTGCCATTCGATTTATTGAGTCCACATCCAAGGGCCTGGTGTACCGCAGCGGCGGCGGCATCACCGCCATGAGCGACGCCATCTCCGAATACAACGAAATGATCCAAAAAGTCTATGTACCCCTGGGTTGAAACCATATGGATCCACAAGGGTAGGGTACAAAATCTCCCCTACCACCAACGTCGATTCGATGCCACCCGCCATGCCCATTTTCAGTTTGTATCCAATATTGATTTATCACCCCTCATCTCCCGCCACCACGCAGCGTCAGACATCAAATGCCGCATCCTATACACAGATACCATTCAAGACATCCAATACACCCTCTACGAATGGCACCCCATCCATACCCTCGCCATCCTAGAGCACAACACCATCCACTACCCCTACAAATCCACCCACCGCCCAGACCTGGACAACCTCTACGCCCAACGTGGCAACGCCGACGAAATCCTCATCCTCCGCAACGGCCTCTTCACCGATGCTTATTACTACAACCTCGTCTTCCAAAACAAAGAGGGCCTCTTCACCCCCAAAACCCCCTTACTCCCCGGCACCATGCGCCAAAAACTCCTTGACAAAGGGGTCATCCAAGTCAGGGATATATCCATTGATGATCTTCGTGATTACGATACGGTTTGTCTGATCAATGCGTTTAACCCTTTATGGAGTCAATTACAAATTACACGATTACGAATTACGAATTGCGCGATTACGAATGCAAATTTGGAATGATCAATTTGCAATTTTGGTAACTGGCAATTGAGGGCCTTAGCCATCGGCCAAAGACGGCTTGTGAAGCTGATGTCAGAATTGGATTTGAACAGTAAAGAAGAAGGCATGTCACAAAGCACTGAAACTTATCATCTTAATGTTGGGTTATTTAATTTTGAATAATGAAGGGGTTGTCATTTTTTACTATTTACTTAAAATAAGGGTTCATTATTATGAGCTCAATTATAATT
>CALJKQ010000302.1 GCA_937973565.1 uncultured Saprospiraceae bacterium
TTTGAACAACCCATCCAACCAAGCACAACCATCAAAAACAAAACAGTCTTTCTCATCCTATATCTTATTAATTGTATTTTCCAAATATCATGTTAGCCAATAGAGATAGAAAAATCAGCACCCAGGCACCGGCTCCTATCCATAGCGCCATTTTATAATCTGACTTCACCAGACCGTAGTAAATACCAAGGCCGCACATGACCAACAATACTACTGCATAAAGCCAGGTTGCTCCGGCACTGTATTTACTGGTTTGCAATATGCCCAATGCATTTAAAAGAAAATCGCCTCCCATATACGCGTTGAAAGCAATAAAAATCCAGGCAAAAATTTTAACCATTTTTTAGTTTTTTATTTTCCTAAATAAGGATCTGAAATAGAAATGCGGTCAAAATAAATATCTGAAAAACGCACTTCACATTTTTCACCTGTGGGTGATTGTGCCAGAAAACCCAATTGCAGATTTTCACTCCAATCCAATTGCAAATGTCTTACCAATGTCCAATTCTCATTGTCATTGGAAAAATAGAGTGTAACCACCTTGCCTTTTCTCGCTATTTTCATGTAAACCATGTCCTTGTCAATGGTCTCAGAATTGCAATCATCTGAAACATCTCTGGTAACCACACTTACTATTCTCCGTTTACCCAGATAGTCTTTCTCAAAGCAAAACTTAACCCAATGAAAGCTATCCTGCATCAATACAAGAGCACCGCCATCCCACTTGGAAACAAAGGAATGAGTTACCCTGGCAGACAATACAAAGTCTCCCTTAACCTGGGTCAACAACTTGGGGGCCGTATCGGTATTGTAGGTTACACCGGGATCCCTGAACATGTCCGTAGATGCACCGGCAACCATCGTTAATTCCTTTGGGGTATACGAAAAATGGATTGCCTTATTATGCCAGTTGAACACTTGATTGGAACCAAACATCGGCAAATAAAGCTGACAGTTCCCACTCACTGTTAAACAAAATAAACAGAATGAAAATAAGAAAGACTTCATACTCTAGGTGGCTTAATCCTCAAATTTAAAGATAAAAGTTCAGGATTTTATGAATTTTCTCCTCTTATTCTCTCATACGCCAATTGAACAAGCCCGGTAGGATAGCTTTGCGTGGAAGTAAGTCTGAATTTCATTTCTGGCACCCCTTCGAGGAACAATGGTGTACCTCCACCAAGAATCACAGGGATGTAGGAAATGACCATGGCATCCACCTTGTCCAGTAACAATATTTCTTTGAGAATCTGAGCACCCCCTTCACAATAAACATGAAGACCTCTTCCAACAAGATCATCGATCAGTGTCCCCAAATCTCCATCGTAAAACTGCAACCCACGCCTTTGTGGACCTGGCCTGTGACTCACCACATAACATACTTTATCCGCATGGGGATAATCAAAATGCCTGACCACCCAATCATAGGTTTTTCTGCCCACAATCACCGCATCGACTGTTTGCAGGAAGCTGTGATATCCGTAGTCCTCTCCTTCCTTTTCCACCATACTCAAAAAATCCAAATTTTCATCAGGACCCGCTATGTATCCATCCAAGCTACAGGCAATATACAGACTTACTTTCCCCTTCATGTTAATTCATTTTTTATAAAAATTTTGACCACCCGTTAAATCCTTCCGGAATTTTTTCAACCGTGTCATCCAAAACAAAACCCAGTTTTTGAATAAGCCGCTTTGATGCTTCATTTTGGGCATGAATACAAGCATTCAGCTTTTGTGCAAGCTGCTCACTCTTTATCCAATTTAAAAAAAGCTCCAGGGTCTCTGTCATAACACCTTTTCCCTGGTATAAAGGTGACAACTCATATCCCAATTCACCAACGGTCCTTTCTTCATTAAAACCAAAAAGGCAAACGGTGCCAATCAGTTTTCCGTTTTTAGTGTCTTCTACCCCCAACACGAACCATTCCCCTTTGGGCATCTTTTCATGAAGGGTATCAATAAATTCTGTTGCCTGACTCAATGCTTCGTAGGCATTTCGCTCAATAAACCGATTCACCTCAGCATCGCTTCGAATGGCAAACAGATCTTGTGCGTCACTTATTAATATGGGACGGATGTTGGTTCTTTGGCCGGTAATGTAATAGTTCATCCTACAAATATAAAAGAACCCGGCATTGGGCGTTCATCATTTTGTTTTACTTCCCTTCATCCGGACCTTTTGTCTTTGCTTTGAAGAAAAAACGGCTTACTTTCGCATTAAATAAATAGCACTTGAATTTACCCAGCCAACTTCTACATTACATAAACGGACAACTTTGCCCTTCAGAGGCAAACCAATGGATAGATGTTTATAATCCTGCAACCGGTCAGGTTTATGCACAGTTGGCCGCCGGTAAAGGACAAGATGTGGATCTTGCCGTAGCAGCAGCAGCCCGCGCCAAAACAGCCTGGGCAAAAACAGCCCAGGAAGAAAGATGCGCCATCCTCAACCGCATTGCAGATGGCATCGAAAAACGGTTTGACGAATTTGCCTATGCCGAGAGTTACGACAACGGCAAACCGCTCCAGCTTTCCAAAGCGATGGACATTCCCCGCGCCATTTCCAATTTTCGTTTTTTTGCCCACGCCATTACCCAATTTGCTTCAGAATCGCATGAAACCACAGCATCCAATGCCATCAATTATACCCTGCGGCATCCATTGGGTGTAGTGGCCTGCATTTCACCCTGGAATCTTCCTTTGTACCTGTTTTCATGGAAGATAGCCCCTGCCCTGGCTGCAGGTAATACGGTCATTGCCAAACCATCAGAAGTGACGCCGCTCACGGCTTATCTGCTCAGTGAAGTTTGTATTTCGGCCGGTTTGCCCCCAGGGGTTCTCAATATTGTCCACGGTTTGGGACCGGATGTTGGCAACGCCAT
>CALJKQ010000303.1 GCA_937973565.1 uncultured Saprospiraceae bacterium
TGTCATTTCTGCGGTGCAATTACAGGAAGTAAAGGAGGTGATTGTGGTCAACGATGGATCTACCGATGCTACGCAAGCCGTGTTGGAAACATTGTGTGTAAGTTATCCAAAAGTAAGGGCGATATCATTGGAAAGTAACCGAGGTGTTTCAGCGGCCAGAAATATCGGAATGGAGCAGGCTGGTTGTGCCTATCTTGCATTTTTGGATGCAGACGATGAATATTTGCCCAACCGCTTCGCTGAATGCTCAAAGGTTTTTGAAAATAAACCGGATATCGGTGTCGTTTTTGAAGCCTGCACCGTCTCATTTGAGAATGATGTGTTGGAAAGGGAATTTTTAAATGAAAAACATACTTTACTTCATAAACCGGACATCACAGAAGAAGACAGGGACGATTATTTTTCATTTTTTGTAACCAAAAGTAAAGGTCTCGCCCTGCTGAATGGAATCACACTCAACCAAAAATACTGGCAGGAATCAAAGATATTTTTTGATGAAAAATTGCGTCAAACCCAGGATACGGATTTCCTGTGGCAACTTAGTTTAAAGCTGAAAATGTCTCCGGGACAAATGAATGAGCCTGTAGCGGTGCGGCATATCCACGGTAAAAACAGGGTGCTCAAAAACAAGATGGAAGCGAGAGAATCTTATCAACTGTTTATTCAAAAATGGTATCAAAAAAGTCTCACAGCATCATATCCCAAAAAAGTAAACAGGTATCTGCTCAAACAATATGCAGGACACAAGATCAATGCCCAACTACCTGGCTTGTTGATAAAAATGATCCTGGCTGCCAACATCAGCAAAGAGGTGGTGACACACCCAAGGCATTGGCGACTTTGGTTTTGAAAAAGCCCTTATCGTATAATTACCATTTTACCAAAGTTGTTTTTGCTATAAGGATTGTTGATTTCAAACTCCTTATCTGATGTTTTGATGGTATACAGATAAACGCCATTAGCAAGTTTGTTGCCAAATTCATCGGTACCATTCCATTTATACTTGGTGAGGTTTCTACCCATATGTAAGGCACCCAGTTCTTCGCCTGTAATTTCTTTTACCACTTTACCGGTAATCGTCATTATGGTAATTCTCAGATTGGCAGGAATGCCTCCTGTCAGATCAAAAGCAAACGATGTGCTGTTGGAGAATGGATTGGGGTAATTGACCAGATTCGAAAGAGCCTTTTTACTAACCACATTAAACTTCACGGTGTACTCCAGATTCCCGGAACTGTTGCCGGATACATCTTTGGATTTGGCAATAAGCGTATATTCTCCATCTTCCAGAGAAGCGGCATATTGGATGGCAGCTTTGTTGTTTTTAGTTTCTTTAGCCGGTTCAAAACTCAAAGCCGGGTCAGTACTGCTTATGGCCAGCGTGGTTCCCGTATTTTCTGATCTGATAGCCAATTCAAAGAAATCTTTTTGATCCATCAATAAAAACTTATTTTCATCCCTCACCTCGATTCTGATGTTGGTAGTGGGGCTCACCACGTCACCATCCAGAATCCGTACACCATCGAAAGTAACGTCCATTACCGGGTTGATCAAATCCGGTTTAATAAACACGTTTCTGACCCCTGTATTGTTGAAAAATGCTTTTTCATAAACGGTTGTGTCATAATTGACGGTTACTACCAGTTGGTATAGCCCGGTCAGGTTTTTGGTGTCCAGTACAAAGTCCAACTTTTGAGGAACGTCCTTCTTCAATTGATATACCTTTTTGAATACCTCTGATTTCTGATTTTTGGCATTGATCAATTGCAGCCTTACATGCGCAGAGTCTACCAGATCAACACCTTCCATGCCAACCCAGATTGGGAAAGTGAGGGGTTCTCCCTGCTGAAAAGTGTCTTTGTAGCTATAAGCATTGTCTGTTTCCATATAAAGATCCGGACTGCCTTCATACAATGCCTTCCAGTAGTAAAGTGGAGTAGGATCGTAATCGACCAAATCAAAAGTTTCATAAGTTACCTCAATGTACGGATACTGTGCGGCATCCAGGTCACTCATTATCTTTTCGCCGGTGAGTTTTTCAGTATAAAGCGTTTTGTTGTTTTGTTTGTCTATGGCATAGATGTTGACCCAGGCTGCTGAATCTGCAGGAATAACATCTGCTCTCAGCACATCAAAACTACCCCAATTTCGGGCAGGACCAATCTTGTTGGTACTTTGGCTTTTGAAATTGCTGGATATGACGGTGCTGCTATAGTTGATCTGGTCATAGATGTTGAGTCCCACCGCCTCATATTTATCAGACATGGCTTTCCTGAAATAATAAATATAGGGCAGCGGGCCTTTATTTCTCATTTGCTCAAATTCCTTAGCACCATAGGCGGCCATGGTCTCGTATAAAGTATAGCCAACATTGTTTTTATCAGCCTCCCATTTTGATATATTAAAAGTGGAAGTTTCACTTTTGATGTAAGTCCAGATAAAAATATAAGCGGAGTCAGGTACTGCTTCCAGGAGCTGCTTCAACCCTTTCCTTCCTTCTTCTGCTGTGATATCGAAGCTAAATATGTTGTTGCTGTAATTTGAACTTCCGTAGTCGGTTTTGGTAATGTTTTTATAAATACCCTTATCATACCAGATCAATACATTGAGTGCATCAATTTTGCCCCTGCCCGGAGAAAGGGAAGCGTATTTTTCACCCCCAAGAATAGTGAAAGGTACGTTGTTTTCATCTATGTAACGATGGCTTTGCACCTTAAGAAGATAAGCGAGTTTATCGTATTTAAATTCCCGGCCCGGCAATGGTATGATGCCGGTATTTTCATTTTTAAGAAATTGGTAGTAGTGCTGTTGCATCCAGCCGGCCGGACTTTTTGCCAGGTAAGTAAAACTGCTATTCGACCAATTGGTGATGGTGTCAGCTGACTTAGCCACCCTCCAATAATAAGTGGTACCTTCCTGTAAGTTGTACGCTGGGAACCATTCCACATAACCGCTGGCATCTTTTATTTCATGTTGAACCAATAGCGGGCTGTTAAACTGTTCAGTGGTATCAATTTGGAAGGTAAAATCGCTTTTTTCTGTCAGTGGATTCACAGCAGAAGCAACCAACCTAAGTTTTTCTTTTTCATTGACGATGGCAAATTCACACGGATGGATGGTCCTTAGGTCATTGGACAACACAAAAAAGGAAAACTCTTTCTGATTGGCAGATCCCAGGATATCGTTGTTGTTTTCATTCAACTCATCAATCGCAAAGCCGGCATCCACTCTGCCTGTTATTTTATTAAGACCAATCAAGTTATAGCCGAGTATGGGAAATTTTACGGAAATACTTTGCGCATAATAGGGTGCTTGTATCCTGAATGTTTTCGCAGAGACCAGTTCGCCATTGGGAGCATAGTGATTCAATTCTACAGAAATGGAATCCTCAATTGCTTTCCCGTTGTTGCGGATGACGGTATGAAAGGCAAATGAGTCTTTGTCAACGGTGATCAACGATGGCTCGACCCGAGTCTGTTCCGGTAAGAATGTGTAATCGGGTTTCTCAAAATTGGCGAATTTAATGGAAGGGTCACCGTGCAAAACCAATTGTTGATAAAGGGTCACATCATATATGTAACTGATGTTTTCAACATTACCTCCTATTGAGGTTTCCATATCGGTTCCCAATTTACGCAGGATATGACCAGCAGAGTTGCCATACATATTACCACTCAATTCTCTGTAAAATCTGAGTCCGTATTCTCCCTGGTTGACCAGAGAGGCAGTACCTGAAGCGGCAACAAAACCTATGGCACCTTTTTCAGGGGCCAGTATGAATTGCTCACTTACGCCGGTACCAAATGAACATATATTGCCTGAATAACAACCCAATGAAAATATAAAAGGAAGTCTTCCTTTGTTATCGTAATTGGAGGGCACGTCAAGGCTGAAATCAAAGGTACCCACCGCAGCATGGCCAAAAAAATTGATGATAGCGGTTCCTTCCTGAATAAAGTTGTATATCCCAGCCAGGTTGGCAATCTGTACTTCGGCCGCATTGTCTTTATAAAAAGTCCTGACATTGCCCCCATACATGGGAGACCTGATGATGGACTCCATTTGGGACAGATAGGTTTTGATACTCAGTTTTTCATCTGCATTGGCACCACCACCCAGGTGCATGATATTTTTTATCCACGGAGCGGTGCTTTCTTTCACAACGGCATCGTGCACTTTTACCTTGTCCAGGTAGTTGCCGATTTCCTCCATATTTTGAGCAGATAACCTTCCAATGGAGTAACGCGTTTTAATACTTTTGCCCGTACTGAAAAGCAAAACATCAGAGGGTGCTATGCCAAAGGTCGGTAGGAAATAAGTGTCATTGGCTGAATTCAATAGCTGTTCCTGCGTGCGAATGAATGAGTATTCTCTCCCTTTTCCTATCAGAAATATGTAATCCAACTTAGCCCAGTTTTGCTGTGCATAGTGCGAAAAATTCTTAAATGCCCAGGGATGGTTGTTCAACCCATAACCAAACTGGTCATAAATTTCGGTATCCCATATCAGAGCCACTTCAAAATTTCCTCCTTCCGGAGAAGCTTTATAAGTTTTATACCTATCTATTTGATCTATATTACCCCCTTTAGTATTGTAAAATTTTTCAGAGGAAATAATTACGTACTCCGGATTTAGGGTGGATGGATTCCTGAATTGCATGGGTTTTAAGGAGGAAATGATCTCTGTTTGGTTGTCTGCGATCAATTTTTTTTCTCCTTCACTATCAATCCAAATTTCAGTTTCATCACCCGTCATTTGAATTTGATAGAGTTTGCCGGATTTTTGATCCAACACAAAATTCAGATCTGAAGTCCAACCCTTAAACTTGAAGTATTTGTCGGCTGACTCAATAGCGGCAAACGATATATTTTCCAGATCGGGTAAACGGGGATATCGCAAATTTCGGTAAGCAAGGCCGTGGTTCTGGTTGCTTCCCAAATTGTCGATGGCTATAATATTTTCGTTTTTCAGATCTTGTAAGGAAATGTCATATACCGGCTTAGCAATCTGATTGTTGGTAGCCAAATCTACACCCAGGATGAGGCCATTGAGCTGAATTTGTTTTTCATTGATGTTGTTGTTGTTGGTTGATAGCAGCAATGAAAGTTTTGCCTTTAGTGACGGATCTGCGACGTAGAGTTTGGTAACGGACAGGGTGTCTCTGGTGGAAGCTGCAAAACCCTTTACATATCCTTCAGACTTCGCAAAATGTGAATAGCGATAGTTTTGGGAGTTAAAAACAGGTTTGTAATGGGTGCCATTAAATGAAGCTTCTTCTGTATGCCAATAATAAGGGGCAGGATTTGCGTTGATTTGGGTATAATCCGGTCGAACGATGTCGTATCTCATTCCATCAGCCTCATTGGGCAGGTAGCTCAGGTAGTAAGCGGATGTATCCGTGAAAAGGCTGTAATTGGGATTGAGTAACTGGTCTTTCCAATTGTTATACAAAAAACTATCCAGCGCCATTCTGTTTTTTTCTCCATAAAACAGGATGTAACCATCAGGTGAGAGAACGTTTTCAACCACCAATGGCACTTGTTTACCGGCATGAAATAGATTGATTTTTGAAGGATTGACAGCACCGGTTGTGAGGCCGGCTGCGCTCAGCACTGATGCCGGAATTTTGTACCAGCCATCCTGAGCTATTTTTATTTTGTAATAAGTTGCGTCGTACCGGATCCATTCATTGCCATATAAAATCTGGTTGCCCACCTTCATTTGGGCAAATGATTTGAGTGACAGAAAAATAAAGCAGGCAAAAAATATTTTCGGTAAATGTTTCAGGAACATCGGTCGTATTAATTTCGTTCAAATTTAATATGTTAATCGCCTCATTTACAAGATAAAATACCACTTTAACCATAAAAATAGGCTGAAAATGACAATATAACGACAATTCTCTTCCTTTATTGGAAAATTTGATAAATATATTAAATATTTTTTTAATATGTTTGTAAAAAAATTGGATATGCAGGATTCGTTCCGTCTGAAAGGGTTGCGTAAGAAACTGGTTGATGAGCTCAGGTCTCAGGGCATTGAAGGTTCTGTCTTGCAAGCCATAGAAACGATTCCCCGCCATTGGTTTATGGATGCCGATTTTGAAAATCTGGCTTATCGTAATACGGCCTTTCGCATAGACGCAGATCAAACCATTTCTCATCCTTATACGGTAGCTTTTATGACTTCATTGCTGGATGTTCAGCCGGGAGAAAAAATATTGGAGATTGGCACAGGATCGGGTTATCAGGCGTGCGTATTAGCTTACCTTGGTGCAAAAGTGTACACCATTGAACGCCAGAATGTGTTGTATGAAAAAACAACGACTTTATTGAAAAAAATAGGCTTTACGGCGGTGCGCACTTTGTATGGTGATGGATTTGCCGGAGCACCCAGGTTTGCCCCCTTTGATAAGATTATTGTCACCGCTGGAGCACCGGAGCTGCCTGCCCGCCTCTTTGCCCAGCTCAAAGTGGGTGGTAAAATGGTAATTCCCATTGGCAATGAAGCCCAAAAGATGTTTACGATATCAAAAGTTGACGATAAAACCTACCAGAAACAGGAACATGGTGAGTTTCAGTTTGTGCCATTTCTGAAAGGCGTGACTTTGTAATTATTTGGCCGTAAACAAAGCCCAACGCATAGGTTCCGGTCTGCCCTCGTCGATCAGCTGCAGCAGATTTCTCGATCTCCGGTCCATTTTCATAAATTGTCTGGCAACCGCAGGCATCGTATGCTCATTAATAATCTCAATTTGATGACTGGCTTCAAAAAGTTGGGCGAGTGTACTTAACATATTGCGATCCATAAATTCATGGAGCTCAACCACCAGATCAGACCTGCTGAATGCCGCCACATTATGGGGGTTAAAGATTTCTTTTTCTCCGCCTTCAATATCACAGACCACACAACACCTGAATCCGGAGGCTTCTTCACCTGCATTCTGTGCAGTCACGCTTACAGGGTTGATACGTACGGAATTTGTTATGCCATTCAATGACAAGTTTTGTTGAAGTAAAGCCACATTCCTCGTATCGCTTTCGTAGGCTACACTGCCCAGGGTGGGTAAGAATAGTTTTTGTAAGCCCATCACATAATAACCTTCACCTGCTCCGAAATGGATGATTTTATCATAGGTATTGAGTTGAAGTCGATACCATACGGGGTGTAAACAACTTTCATAACTGCCGATCAGTTTGGGAAAAACAGAAGAACCATGTGCTTTGAGTGCGGCGAATCGTATCCCTGAAAAGGGCCCCATCATTACCTTTTTCTCACTTTGGATTTTCAGGAATAAACTACCATATCGTACGTAATTTTGAAACGAAGCCGGTGTGAGGTGAAATAGTTTTTGGAAGAGCTTCAGACTGTTGTTTCCAGCCTTTTTTTCCCAGGTTTTTGCATAATGGTGAATGGTATGGGTCTCAGCATCCAAAACTTTTTTATCTCCTTTTTCAAACCAGGAATAAGGATGAAAAACTTTTGAAGGGAATAAGTGAATATCTGCCACAAGCTGATAATCATCCTCTGTAATTAAACTGTACTTTTCCAAAAGTCGGGTGGTAAATATGGGTGATGATAGATTGGCCGCCTCACGTCCGTCAAATTGAAGTTGAAGCTGTTCAATGCATTTTCCTACAAACCAATGTCCTTTCACTGCCCCGAATACGGCATTGTTTACATAAATGCGTTCTTCATCTTTTTCTTTGCCGAAGAAACAGCTCAGAGAGGTGAATGCATCCAGCGAACTTGTCATTTCTACATCGGTATCCAGGTAGATGCCGCCCTGTTGGTAAACAGCCCACAACCGCACCAGATTCGAAGCATTGGCCCAATTTTGGTTAGCCAGTGCGGTTTGAAGGTAGGGCAGGTGAGTGGGTGCATTTTTTTCATTCCAACACACGATTTGGTAATCGGGCATTTTTTCTTTCCACCCTTCTATAAATCGGGTAAAAGTATCCGGCATGTCCTTGTTGCCAAACCAACAGTAGTGTAAAATTTTGGGTATCATGGCGCCCATCTTTCTGTTTTGGCAGTAACGTTGATAATACCCAGGTTGATTTTTTCGTAATCGTGTGTATATTGTTCGGCTACATCCAATACATCACACTGCTCCTGCCAAAACCAATGGTTCATGGCTTCATTGTGTCCACCCACGGCAATGACCCACCTCCCGGGTCTGAGCACTTTTGCAGGAATCACAAATCTTGAAGTAAATGCTCCTTTTGGCGTTTTTTGAAAGGGCACATCGTGCAGACTAAAACACCGCATGCCATCATAATACAAACTCAGGGTGACCCTGAATGCTTCATCAATCTGATGTGAAAAATTCAGTGAAATATCGATTTCTTCCAGCGGGGAAACGGCACCTTGCTCCTCAATGGTTTTGTGGTTCAAGGATATCTGCAAGAGTTTGATGGATTCTTTCCACGGCCCCTGAAACTGATAGTCTCTGTCCGATGCTATGGTATCCAGGTATCGCTGGATTGCTTTATGAGAATCGTCTCTGATCAGTAGTTTACCCTTGTGCAAAACCATGGCTTGAGGGCAAAGACTCCTTATTGCACTCATGGAGTGACTGGCAAAAATCACACTTTTACCATCCCTCACCAACTCATGAATTTTATCCATGGATTTGTGTTGAAAGGCAGCATCTCCTACGGAAAGTACTTCATCCAACAACAGGATGTCGGGATTTAAATGAGCGCTCACACTGAATGCCAATCGCACATACATGCCGGATGAATAGTGTTTTACCTGGGTATCAATAAAGGGTTCTATCCCTGAAAAAGCCACAATTTCATCCAGCTTGGTTTTAATTTCTTTTTGGGTCATTCCCAACAGGGATCCATTGAGAAATATATTTTCTCTTCCCGTCAATTCAGGGTGAAAACCGGTACCCACCTCAAGCAGGGCAGCCAGTTTGCCCTTGATGCCTATCTTTCCGGCTGTAGGGCTTGTGATGCGTGACAGCAATTTAAGTAAAGTGGTCTTTCCAGCACCGTTGCCTCCAATCAAGCCCAATGTCTCTCCCGCTGCCAATTCAAAGTTTATATTTTCGAGTGCATAGAAGGAAGATTTCCCTGCTTGCAACCCCCTCGCTTTCCCCAGGGAGTATCTTTTAGAAAGATTTTGTACAATGATGGCGGCTTGTTTCATTTTCGGGTCCTTACAAGATGTCTGCTATGGTAAATTCAAATTTTCTGAATGCTATGAAGCCGGATACCACCAACAGCAATGCAGATAACCATGAAATCCACGCCAAGGAATGCAATTCATAGCCCTCAAACAACAATGATCTGAAGCCCTCCATAAAGCCACTGACAGGATTGAGAAAATACAGCCATTGGAATTTTTCCGGCACCAAATACGCAGGATAGGCAATAGGGCAGATCAGCATGCCCAAGCGGATGATATGCGGGATTACATGCATGAAATCTTTGGAGATAAGGGTTAAAACCGTAGCCCAAAGAGACAAACCCACCCCCAAAATCATCATGGCTATGAGGTAAAGTGGAAGAAACAACCAGGCGCTCCATTGAGGCCATTGCTGGCACCAACAACAAACTATCAAGAACAACAGCAAACTCACCAGGGTTTCCACCAAAGCGCCCAGCATTTTAGATAGCGGAATAACCAGCTTGGGGAAATATATTTTTTTAATCATAGCCTGGGCATTCATCATTCCCTGCATCGCCTCAGGCACCAGTGTTGAGAAGAAGGTCCATACTACCATGCCTGACATCACAAAAACATAGCTGTTCAGCGCAAGAGACGTATTGGTCCTGGCTACTTTATGGAAAACGAAATTGAGCAGCAATGCTGAAATCAAGGGGTTGACCACAGACCACAGTGCTCCGAGCCAGGTTTGCATATAACGCACCCTGAAATCTTTAATGGCCAATTGCAGGATCAATGATCTGTATTGCCACAACTCCTTGATGTCGGGTAATGCCCAGGCTGCGGGTGGTAAAATCCAGGTCATTTCACTTTTGCGCACCATGCCCTAGATGTTTCGGGTTAGATTCTGAACAACCTTAAATTCACTCAGGAATACTTTTCCTATCACTCGCAATGCTGTATAGACTGGAATGGCCAAAACCATGCCGAGGATGCCTCCCAATTTAGCACCTATCAAAACCACAAGGAAAATTTCAAGCGGGTGGGCTTTTACACTCTTGGAAAAAATGGTAGGCTGAAGGATAAAATTGTCGATCAGTTGCATACATACAAAAACACTCAATACTTTTATAATTTCAGGCATGGTCTCTGTGTAAAAGGGAGAGCTGTTGCCGGATGACAAGGTTATCACTACCCCAAACAAGGCACCTATGATGGGGCCGATATAAGGAATAACATTCAGGATCGCAGCAAAAAAGGCTATCAACAAGGCATTGTCTATGCCCATGATGCTCAGTGGCACGGAAACCAATAGGGTAACAATTGACATCTGTATCAAGATGCCTGTAAAGTATCTTATCAGAAGTCTGCTCGTCTGGTCTATGGCATGCGCGGTTTTGGCTTCGTATGCATTGGGTACCAGGGACTGAACCATTTTGTAAAACAGTCCCTGCTCTCTCAAAAAGAAGAAGGATATGAACAATACCGAAGAAATGCCCAGAATCAAATTTCCAAAAGCACCCACAGTGGCATTAAAAAAATACTGAATTCTGGATGGATTGATATAGTAAACAAGATTGCTTTTTAATTTCTCAAAAAAATCCTGATTGTCTGCCGGTGGCGGACTTTGGTTTTGTTTTAAATCGGATGCATCGAGTTTGACTGTAATGACTATATTGCCGGTTTGACTGGGCAACAGTGAATCGGCGGGATACGATTTTTCGAAAATAAGATTGGTGGCAGTACTGTCTTTTTTGACGGTGGGTATTGCTTTTTTGGCAGGCATCAGGCCTTTGTCGATCAGCCAGTTTTCCCAATCGTGAATGGGTTCTTCAATGCTGCCGATTACTTTGTTGTAATCAATTTTGGATAAATACCGGGCCTGGTTTACGAGCGGAGGAATGAAGATATACAAAAGGAATGCCCCCATTGCCACAAAACTACCCAGTGTAATAAAAGCTGCAGCCGATTTACCCACATAAGGACGCAAACGAGTAACCAGCGGCGCTCCAATCATAGAGATGACCCAGGCAATGATGACATAGGTAACGATGTTGCTCAGCCAATAAATAATTCCTGCGGCGGCTGCCAGTGGAATCAGAGCCAGGAGGTATCTCAGGTTGAATTTCAAGCTGCTT
The DNA here is from genome assembly GCA_937973565.1 of uncultured Saprospiraceae bacterium. Lineage (GTDB taxonomy): Bacteria > Bacteroidota > Bacteroidia > Chitinophagales > Saprospiraceae > JADKBO01. The sequence continues at coordinate 11,259 of CALJKQ010000303.1, forward strand.
TTTTTACAAAAATAGTAAAATCCGCCCAGCTTCTGTTTGTCTATTCCGATGCCTTTAAAAAGCTGAGGTTCCTTTTGATGCCTTTAAAGCCCGTTCTTTTGATGGGTGTATGGGTGAACAGCTTGTTGAACTGATCTTCTTCCAGCGCTTCCCAATCCGACAATTTCATTTCCAATACTTCAGGCGTTGCCTTAAATGCAGGTTCCTGGTGGGGTGTTGAAAATCGATTCCAGGGACAAACCTGCTGGCATACATCACAACCAAAAAGCCATGAGTCCATTTTGCCGGCAAATTCCCCGGGAATTTCATCTTTGAGTTCGATGGTGAGGTAGGATATACAACGGGAGCCATCCATTACGTAACCCTGCTCTGAAATTGCTTGTGTGGGGCACGCTTCTATGCACCTTCTGCAGCTGCCGCAGTAGTCTTTGATAGGCATATCGTAGTTAAGTTCCAGATCCAGGATGATCTCTCCCAAAAAAAACCAGGAACCTCTGGCAGGGGTAATCAACAGTGTGTTTTTACCGACCCAGCCCAGTCCTGACCTCCTGGCCCAATCCCGCTCCATCACAGGTGCAGAATCTACAAAAACCCTGCCTTGCACATCGCCTGTCAGTTCCCGAATGTATTGAAACAGTTGCTTCAGCTTTTGACGAACCACCTTGTGGTAGTCGGTTCCCAGAGCATACATGGAAATGGCCGGAGCTCCTTCTTTGGTTTTTTCTTCCGTAAAATAATTGTACATCAGGCAGATCACAGATTTTGCGCCGGTCACTAATTTTCGTGGATCTGTGCGCATATCAAAATGATTTTCCATGTATGTCATACTTCCATGATAGCCCCGATTAAGCCACTGTTCCAATCGGTGCGCTTCTTCATCCATGAATTCAGCTTTGGCTATGGCTATGCCTGAAAACCCCATGGAAAGAGCCCTCTCTTTGATTTTTGCTGTTATTTGAGCAACATCAGTCATAATGGACAAGACCCGGTGCAGGATGAACTAGGTGGTAATCGGGAAGCAAACCCCATTTTTTATGATAAGCCTGCCTGATTTCCTGGATATCGCGCTCGTCGAATTCCTGAATCAAAGATATAGTGCAACCTCCAAAACCGCCGCCCATCATTCTGGACCCAAAAATTGAATTTTTTTTCATAGCCTGATCCTGTAAGAAATCCAACTCGTCGCAACTGACCTGGTAATGATCTCTCAGACTGGCATGGCTCTGGTTGAGCAACCTGCCGGCATTTCGTATGTCGCCCATTTGTGCACAAAGTTCAAAAGCTTTTACCCGCTGGTTTTCAGACACTACATGGATTGCCCTTTGGTATTCCAGACTGTCTTTTTCCAGACAAGCATTGATTTGATCTAAGCTGACATCCCGCAGCGTTTTAACCGTCTCAAATTTCTTTCGGATGATGGCCAAGGCATTTTCAGCTTCCTCTCTTCGTTGGTTGTATGCTGTGAAGGCAAGATTGTGTTTTACACCCGTATTCAGAAGCAGAAACTGCCAGCTTTCAGGCAGTGCCAGTTCTTTATGGCTGAGGGTTCTGCAATCCAGCAACATAGCCTTTCCTCTTTGGCCATGACAAATAGCATATTGGTCCATTTTACCGCCTCTCACGCCGGTGCCATGTTCTACCTCAGATGCCCACATTACTTTTTGCAGGCTGGTGAGTCCCAAATCATAGAGGCTGTCCATCACTTCAATAAGGCCACAGCACAGCGCCGATGAAGAGGAGACTCCTGCCCCCATGGGTAGATTGCCACCAAATACAATCGTGGGTACAACTTGAATCTGAAATTTTGATTTTAAATCTCTGAGTAAACCATGAACATACAATTGCCAGCTTCCTTTTGCGGGTTCGAGCGAGTCATCATATTTTTCACCAAAATCAAGGCTGATGATTTCTGCCTTATTTTTACTGTTCTTTGCTGCACAAAAATAGATGGCCGCATCTATGGCAAATGGGAGTACAAAGCCTTCGTGGTAGTCTGTATGCTCGCCAATGATGTTGGCCCTGCCGGCCGCAGACAGGGCTACTTCCGGTTTTCCAAAGGCTGACTCAAAAGTGCTGTAAACGGTTTCAAAATTGTTCATCTTACAATTTTTGGCGAAGGGTAGGAATGATTTGATTCTTCCACGACGCAAATTCTCCTGAAATGATCTTTTCCCTGGAGGTTTCCACCAACCAAAGGAAAAAACACAAATTGTGAAGACTCGCGATCTGCATCGCCAGCATTTCACCGGCCTGAAACAAATGTCGCAGATAGGCTTTGCTGTGGTTTCTGCTCAGATGGCTTGAGCTGTTGGCGTCTATGGCGGAAAGGTCATCTTTCCACTTGGCATTTTTGATGTGGATGACACCTTCACGGGTGTAAAGAATGCCATGGCGTGCATTTCTGGTGGGCAAAACACAATCAAAAAAATCTATACCCAGGGCAATGCTTTCCAGAATATTTTCAGGCAAGCCCACTCCCATCAGGTATCGGGGCTTGTCAGCCGGCAGGATCTGACATACCAGATCTGTCATGGCGTACATGTCTTCGTGGGGTTCACCTACCGATAAGCCCCCAATGGCATTGAGTTCCCGTTCACAGGATGCGATAAAGGCGGCGGATTCTTTTCTGAGATCCGGATACGTACTGCCCTGAACGATAGGGGCAAAGATCTGATGGTATCCGTATTTATTTTCTGTACTGTCAAACCGCT